>NZ_JACLQK010000010.1:0-77680 GCF_016648645.1 Streptococcus sp. 22.1
ACACGTTTTTCAGTTGGTTTGTTTGGTTTTTCAACTTTCTTAGTTGTTGGGTTGTAGTAGTTAACTACTTGAGCCGCAGTATTTTCAATATCTACACCGCCAGGTACATCAGCTTTAACTGTTGTTGGGATGTCGAACTTGTAGTAACGTCCAAAGGCGAATTTAGTTGTGTCGATAACTTGTGTGTTTTCTGCATCGCCAAGTGACTTAGTGAAGCCAGCTTTAAGAGTTGCAGTAATCACACCGTTGTTAACAGTGATATCGAATTTATCTGTGACTTCTGCGCCTGTTACTGAATCGTAAGCTTTGATCTTAGTAGAATCAAGTTCCAATTTAGTTTCATCGTAGTCATCTGAGATTCCTACTGATTGGATGTTGTCCTTGTTAGATGCGTCGAATTTAGTTGTATCCAACCATACTTGGTAAACCAACTTGTCGCCACGGTTAACAGTCTTAGTATTTAAGTTTTGTTTTTCGTTGTTTGATGCATCGTCCGCATATGGGTTCGCATTTGTGTCTGCGTACTTGTCTGCCAACTCTTTATCATCATCAACGAGTTTGTCACCAGTGATATCGAATTTCTCTTCAGAAACAACATATTTCTCTGGTTGAAACTTAGGTTCTTCTGGTGGAGTCACACGGTTGTTAAATTCTTTATCAGCAGGGTCTGTCACGTTTGTGATCAAGGCTTTCGCTGTACCATCATGAGATACAGTAACGGTTACAACAGCAGCCATTTCATCGTAAGTGACAGTTGCATCTGTACCCTTAACCTCTGTTACAGTGTACTTGTAAGTACCTTCTTGACCCTTCTGGTATTTAAGGGCTGTAACAGTTTTACCAGCTTTATTTGTGTACTCTACTGGAGAGAATTTAATCTTACCAGCTGCATCGTTGGTTGCAGTTGCAATCACAACATTGTCGCTATCTTTCAACTCGAATGTGAATTCGCCAGCTTTAAGGTCACGACCTTCCAATTTCTTAGTGAAGTTGAATTCTACTGAGATTGGAACACTGTTGACACGTTTTTCAGTTGGTTTGTTTGGTTTTTCAACTGTCTTGCTTACTGGGTTGTAGTAGTTAACAACTTGAGCTGCTTTGTTTTCGATATCTGCACCAGCTACAACATCGTCTTTCACTGTTGCTGGAATATCAAATTTATAGTAGCGTCCAAATTCAAACTTAGTTGTATCGATGATTTGTGTATTTTCAGCGTCACCAAGTGACTTAGTGAAGCCAGCTTTAAGGTTAGCTGTAAGAACACCGTTGTTATCAGTGATATCGAACTTGTTAGTAACATCTGCACCAGTTACTGAATCGTAAACCTTGATGTCTGAAGCATTAACAGTCAATTTATCCTTATCGTAGTTATCTGTGATTCCTACTGTTTGGATGTTGTCTTTGTTAGCTGCATCAAATTTAGTTGTATCCAACCATACTTGGTAGTAAAGTTTTTGACCACGTTCAACTGTCTTGGTATTCAAGTTTTCCAATTCGTTGTTGTCAGTTGTATCGACATATGGATTGGTGTTTGTTTCACCATATTTATCTGTCAATTCAGAATCATCATCAACGAGTTTAGTACCAGTGATATCGAATTTCGCTTTAGAAACAACGTATTTCTCTGGTTGGAACTTAGGTTCTTCTGGAGGTGTTACACGGTTGTTGAATTCTTTATCAGCAGCATCTGTTACGTTGGCAACGATTGCTTTAGCTGTACCGTCGTGTGAAACAACAACTTTAACAGTGGCAACCATTGTGTCGTATTTGACAGTTGTATCTGTACCAGGAGTTTCTTCTACTGTGTAGTTGTAAGTCTTACCAAGATCATCGCGACCAAATTTAAGAGTCTCGAAGACAATCTTACCAGCAGCGTCGTTCTTCACGCGTTCAACTTCAACGCCGTCTTTCTTCAATACAAATTCGAATTCGTTAGCTTGAAGTTCACGACCTTCCAAACGTTTTGTGAAGTTCATTTCCACTGGAACTGGAACGCTGTTAACACGTTTTTGTGTTGGTTTTTCAGGTTTTTCAACTGTCTTGCTTACTGGGTTGTAAACGTGAACTGTTTGGTTGGCTGTATTTTCAATATCAGCACCAGCTTTAACAGATTCTTTAACAGTTGCTGGGATATCAAATTTATAGTAACGTCCAAATGCGAATTTAGTAGTATCGATAACAGGGTTGTTTACTTTATCTTTGATAAATTCATCTTTAGAAGTTGCAGTGATTGTACCATTTTCAACTTTGATGTCGAATTTAGCAGTCACGTCTGCACCAGTTACTGAATCGTATGCTTTGATGTCAGCAGCGTTAACGTCCAATTTTTCTGCATCGTATTTATCAGATACACCAACGTATTGGATGTTGTTAGCTTCTGTGAATTTAGTAGTATCAAGCCATACTTGGTATACCAATTTAGAACCGCGTTCAACAGTCTTAGTATTCAAGTTTTCTGGTTCGTTGTTTTTAACACCATCAACATATGGATTTGCATTTGTTGCTGTGTACTCGTTACCAGGTACATCATCGTCGTCATCCATCAACTTGTCACCAGTAATGTCATATTTCTCTTTAGAAACGACAAATTTTTCTGGTTGGAATTCAGGAGGTGTTGGAGGAGTTACTTTGTTGTTGAATTCTTTATCGGCAGTACCGTCAGTAGCATTACCGTTGGCATCAACCCCACCAGTTGAAGATACGTTTGTAACCGTAGTCAATGAATGACCGTTCTTAGCAACTTCAACTGTAACAGTAGCTTTCATCTTATCGTAAGTCATACCAAACTCTTTGTTGGCTGGGATAACTTCTTCTACTGTATAAGTATGAGTACCTACTTTAGTGTTGTCGAATGACAAGTTAGAGAATGAAACATTACCAGCAGCATCATTTTTAACTGTTTCAACTACTGCACCTGTAGAATCTTTCAATACGAAGCTGAATTCACCTGCTTTAAGTTCACGACCTGCCAATTTCTTAGTAAAGTCGAACTTAGTTACAACTGGAGCAACTACATAGTTGTTGAACTCAGTGTCTTCAGGCATTGTAACTGCAGCGTTCAAAAGACCTGTTTGAGCGTCTTTTGTGACATTGACAGTTACAACTGCGTTCATTGAATCATAATCAATGTTGGTATCTGTTCCAGCTACTTCACGTACAGTGTAAGTGTGTGTACCTTCAGTTGCATATGAGATTGAATCAAATTGGATTGAACCATCAGCCGCATTCTTCTTAGTTTGGATCACATTGCCGTTTTCAAGTAATTCGAAGGTGAAGGCATTTGCTTCAAGAGTCTTACCTTCCAAACGTTTTGTGAAGCGGAATTGTGCTTGTGTTGGAGATGAAGTGAATGTATTGTTGAATTCTTTGTCGGCTGGAAGTGTATTAACAGCTTTAAGAACATGACCATCTTTAGTAACAGTAATTGTTACTTCAGCTTTCATTGTGTCATATTGAATGCCAGCTTCAGAACCTTGAACTTCTTCAACAGTGTACTTGTGAGTACCAACTTGTGCGTTTGTGAATGTCAAATCGTCAAAGGCGATAACACCATTAGCATTGTTAGTCTTAGTTTGAAGAACAGTTCCGTTGGCATCTTTCAATACGAAGCTAAATTCACCATCTTTAAGAGCACGACCTGCAAGAGCTTTAGTGAAGTCAAAACGAGTCTTAACTGGTGCAACAGCAAAGTTATTGAACTCAGTATCAGCTGGCATTGTAACTGCAGCGTTCAAAAGACCTGTTTGAGCGTCTTTTGTGACATTTACAGTTACAACTGCATTCATATCATCGTAATCAATGTTGGTATCTGTTCCAGCTACTTCACGTACAGTGTAAGTGTGTGTACCTACAGTTGCATATGAGATTGGATCAAATTGGATTGAACCATCAGCCGCATTCTTCTTAGTTTGGATCACATTGCCGTTTTCAAGCAATTCGAAGGTGAAGGCATTTGCTTCAAGAGTCTTACCTTCCAAACGTTTTGTGAAGCGGAATTGTGCTTGTGTTGCAGCAGGTGTGAATGTATTGTTGAACTCTGTATCTGATGGAAGAGTGTTTGTTGCTTTAAGAACGTGACCTTCCTTAGTAACAGTGATTGTTACTTCAGCTTTCATTGTATCGTAAGTCATACCAGCTTCTTTGTTTTCTGGGATAACTTCTTCTACAGTGTACTTGTGAGTACCAACTTGAGTATTGTCAAAGGTCAAATCATCAAAGGCTACAACACCTGCTTTAGTATTTGTTTTAGTTTGAAGAACTTTACCAGTTGAATCTTTCAATACGAAGCTAAATTCACCGGCTTTCAACTCACGACCTGCGAGAGCCTTGCTAAAGTCAAACTTAGTCTTAACAGGAGCTACAACGTAGTTGTTAAAGACTTTGTCATCTGCGCTTGAAGCAAAACCGCCAGCACCACTGTATTTAACAGAAGCTTGCAAATCACCTGTTGCATTTTCAGTAACCGTAACAGTCATGGTTACTTTCATAGCATCATAGTCGACATCCTTATCTGCACCTGGTAATTCGGTAATAGTATAAGTATAAGTACCTACTTTATTAAATGTTAATTTAGAGAAGGTTGCCTTACCATTTTTATTTGTGACAGTTTCTTCCACACCAGGTGCAGAAGAGTTTTCCTTAATCTTAAAGCTGAATTCACCATCTACAAGGGTACGTCCTGCCAATTGTTTTTCAACTTCTGGAGTGACTTCAACTGGTTCTTGTTTTACATAGTAATAAACAGGTTGTTTGTACGGTGTCAAAGTGTTGAGCAAGTCAACGTTGGTACCGATACCTTCTACCCCACGTTCCAATTGTGAGTTAGCTGAGCCGTGTCCAATTCCATCTCCTAAGAATGGTACGAATACAGTATGATATGGTTCATATCCAGAAGCTTTTTGGAAGTCAAATGGAACTTCTTTACCATTAGGATATTGTGTGACTGCTCCAGTTTTTGGATTAGTTTCTGTATATGAAATTGTTCTAAGAGGTGTTTTCTTAACAACTAAATCCTGTGAATTCCATTCACCTGGTTTAATCGGCTTAGTTTCTGCTAGCAACATATAGCCATCGGTACTTAATGAACCATCAGAACGTTTACTTTGTTGTCTTGGATCTAGCAAGTAAACACGAATAACGACTGAACCATCTTCTCCAACAATTTCTTTGATACGTTTGATACCGTAACGGTCCGCATCCATGAATTTCGTACCAACGGTGTAAGGACGACTTACAGTACCTGATTGATCATTTGCATCAGCTGCTTGATAAAGTTTGTAGCCATCAAATTGACGTTCGCCAGATGCTGTGAAACGTTGTCCTTCTTCAGCTTTAAGAGTGTATCTAGCTAACTCAACTTCATTACCATTTTCTTTATAATCTTGAACAGTTTTATCTGTTTTATTGGCGTTAAATGTTGGATTGTTTTTATCAACTACTTTATAGTAAGTTGTTTTATTAATTGTTACTGGTATTTTAGCGTTTGAATCAGTAATTGTACGACCATTGTAAGCTGGTTCAACAACGTTTAAAATATCTGTTGTAGTACGAGCGTTATAAACCGCAGTATAAAGTGCTTGCTCAGCTGGTGTAAGTTGGTGTCCACTAGCTACTAAGTCTGTGATACTCTTTCCAACTGCATAACCATTTTGAATAAATGGTTCTGCTTTTTTACCAGTTGGGGCAGTCCCAGCTTTATAATCTACTTGGAAAGTTAATTGGCTATTAGACGCTGCTGTAGTAGTCGTGAACTTTTGAACCCCACTAGAAGCGGTAATCGTTCTTGTTTCAACTACAGCACCAGTATTTTTGTTGATCAATTCAACAGTTGTATCGGTAGAGTCATCAAATCTCTTATAGGCACGCGCATAATATGTTGTACCATAACGTTCATTGAACTTAGTAAGATCCCAAATAGCATAAGTATAGAAGTCGCCTTCTTTAGCTTGGTATCCAGCTGGTACAGTTTGAGATGCAACACTTGCACCATTTGGATCCGTCATCTCAGGTGTAGCAACTTCACCGTCTTTTAGGAAAGTTGCTACAGCAACCGGCTCGTTATTGTGGTCTGTAACAGCACGGCGGTTACGACTACGACTACGACGGCTTGTTTCCAAAGCACCTGCACTTGTCACTTCACTAGCAGCGCGATCAAGTGTTGCACTGCGATCTTCAGCTGCTGCTCTAACTGAGTAAGCACGTGCTGTGACATTTGGCTTAACACTTGTTGCTGCTGCCGCAGTTTCGGCTGCTGCTGTTTCTTCAGCTACTGGAGCTGCTGTTGCTGCAGTACGATTAGCCGCTGTTGCAGCTGGAGTTGCTGCAGCGGCTGTCGCTGAAGCTGTTGTTTCAACGTTGTTGCTAGCTGCATTTGAAGATGCCGCTGTAGCTGGTTTAGCTGTTTCTGACGTAGCTTTTTCAGTTGGTTTTGCAGTCTCTGAAGCTGGTTTAGCTGCTTCAGGTTTTGCAGTTTCTGTAGCTTGTTTGTCAGTTGTCTCTGCGGCAGCCTTATCTGTTGTTGAAGCTTCTGGCGTCAAGTTAAATGTTGACGCAGTTGCCTCAGTTGAAGATACAGCTGCAGTAGGATCTGCTTGAGCTGTTGATGCTGTTGACGTCTCAACCAGGTCTGAAGAACTCTCGCCCTCAACTGATGAACCAGGATTTGATGAAGAAGCGTCAGGCGCTGTTACTTCATCAGCCTGTGCAGTATGAGCAGCAAAGAGTGCCGTTCCTAGCAAGACTGAAGCGACACCAAACGAATATTTACGCAATGAAAATCGTTGACGTCTGTTAAAAATGTCTTTCATTTCAAGTCTCCCTCTGTATGAAATAGTTAGTTATAGGTCACGAGTATACAAGAATCCTATACTTGAACTCATGATTCTATTACATTCTAACATTCTGACAATTCATGGTCAAGTGATTAAGTTAACTTTTTTAAAAAAAATCAAGTTGTCTGACAATTCAACCAACAACTTTCGCTCATTTTTTATTCTTACAAGTGTAAAAACCTTGATTTTATTTGCTTTATACCGTTTTCAAATTTCTATTTTATTTTCTTTTCATTCCTAACTTTCTCATATTATTCAAGTAAGATGTCAGAGTTATGAGAGAGTTTAACTCATTTTATTGGCCGATATTCTCACTTTGATTCTAATTTTCACCTTCTTATTACAAACCATCCGATTCTGTAACACCCTCGATAAACCATTGATATACAATTTAATAATCCTCTTTCACGACTAAAGTCTCCCATTAGCATTTCAAAAAACTAAAAAAACCAAGTATCATAAACTTGGGTTCATAATCTTATGGGTTTCAGAGGTAAGTTCCCCTATTTTTTTCTGATATGGTTGTCATTCCAAGTCTGCAATTCTTGGTAGGACTTGACTTTCCCTTCTTCCTGAGTCGGTCTAAATGCCCTAACCGGTAACTCGTAGGCATCCTGGCCTTCAGATGCCATCCAATGGAGTAAGGTATTGAACCAGGTTTCATTGTTAATCTTGCTTGGAATGGTGTAGATCCTAGCATGTTTGGTCTTAATCGCTTCATAAGCATCCTTATGCTCTTTGGCAAAGTTGCTATTATCCATATTGAGGCTTCTGTCTTTTTCAGAAATGTAATAAAGAGCAGGCAGACTCGCAATTGGTGTTTCTGTTGGATGATCTAGATCCTTACCATTAGTTGCACCCGGCCACATTTCAAGACCCAAAGGCTCTAAAGTCTTACGCATATCAACATTGGCGTAATCCAATTCCGAGTACAAAGTATTCGAGTTAGCTGAAATATTCATTTCCTCAATCTTTTGCGTTTTGAGATTGAGGTATTTTTTATTAGAAGCAAAATCAGCTGATGACGCACCAAAAGGCATTTGTAAGTAAGCTTGTTCATTAAGCATGAAAAGCCTTAGACTTACCTGATTTAAATAATCTTCATCCCCAGCTTTTTTAGCCAATTTCAAGAGGTCAATTTGTTTAGGTTTTTGATTTGGTTTTTCCGTGTCATACATATAGATATTAAAGTAGTCATACTTATAAAGTGTCTCACCCTTGGCATTTTTCTTACCAGATTCATCCCCCTTGTACTCTTGAGTGACTAAGTATTGACCAGCTACCCCCACAATGTTAAACATGTTTCTATCATGACCAGGATTTGGTGTCACGAGTAAAAATTCTTTATTATCTCCGAAGGTTTTCAGGGTAATTTTGAACAAGGGGTCTTCTGCATTGCTGCCGGAATAGACAGTCGTACTCGACTTACTGGATGCAGCTGAACCTTTGGTAGCCTTACTGCTACTATTCACAGCAAAGAAGATAGCCGTCCCTGCGATTATAAAAAGCAATGCCACTAAGAGACCTATAAAAACAATTCTTGTGGACTTATCCCCCTTAGGTGTTGGTTTCTTTACAAACTTATTTTCCATAAATAATCTCCATTTTTAGTATTGCTTTTAGTATAGCATAGGTGGAGACTATTGATAAGGTAGATTGGCGGTCTAATAGGACTGGATATTTTATTTTCATTTGACAAAATCTCTCGGACAGCGTACAATCAAGGCAAGTAACATTCGGAGGTAAATGGAGACATGAACAACTAAGTCTATTCACAATAAACCTACTTTATTTGATAGATTGTTTTCATGTCTTTTTTGCGCTCTTTTTCTATAGAAAATTTATTGGTGGTATCTGCGTTTTTTTGCATCCACACCATCACTATCTCCTAGAGGGCTTTTTAGCTAGATTCAAGACGGTTCTATCTTATAAGGTAGGACTGTTTTTTGACCTTTGATATTGTTTGAAGTAAGAACCATATTTTCCATGAAACACTATCAACAAGCACTCAGACCTAGGAGGTCCTATGATACAGATTCAACATCTAACTATTACCCATACCAAAGATTTGCGTGAACTCGTTCATGACTTAAATCTAACGATAGCTACTGGTGAAAAAGTCGCTATCATTGGGGAAGAAGGCAATGGAAAGTCAAGTCTCCTTACCCTTCTTGTCAATCCTAAAGCACATTTTGACCATCTTTCTTACGAGGGAACTATTAATAAACCAGATAGCCCACAGGTCTATATTCCCCAGCAGATTTCGGATGACTTACAATCCCTAACCCTTAACGACTACTTCTTTGCGGATACTTATGACCTAGACTATGCTACCCTCTATCGTCTGGCTGATGAACTTCATTTTGATAGTGATCGTTTTGCTAGCAGTCAGCTTATCTCCTCTCTGTCAGGTGGCGAGAAACTCAAAATTCAACTCATCCGAGAATTAGCCCGTCCCCACGACATCATTTTTCTTGATGAGCCCTCAAACGATATGGACTTGACTACTATGACTTGGCTAAAAAATTTTATCAAACATTCTGATCAAACCATAATCTATATCTCACATGACGAAGACCTACTAAGCCAGACAGCAGATACCATTATCCATCTGGAACTCCTTAAACGTCGCCGTCAGGCAAGGACTAGTGTGGAGCACCTCGACTATGATAACTATAGCCAGCAACGCACTGATGCCTTCCAGCAACAAATGCAGCAAGCGAAGACCGAGAAAAAAGCCTATGACAAAGCCATGGCCAAGCATCTCCGTATCAAACAAAATGTTCAAACTACCCTACGTAATACGCATGATAGCACGCAAGGACGATTGGTTGCCAAAAAGATGAAAGCAGTCCTCTCGCAAGAAAAACGCTACGACCGCCTTGCCCAAGATATGACACAAATGCCTGATAAAGAAGACAGTATTGAACTATTCTTCTCTCATATCACTCCTCTACCTCAGGGAAAATATCTCTTAAATCTGGATAAAAAGCAGATAAACATCGCTCCTCACCTGACCATTGACCATCTCAAACTTTCTTTGAAAGGGCAAGAAAAAATTGGTATTGTTGGAGATAACGGCTGTGGTAAATCCACTCTCTTACACTTTCTCTACCAAGAACTTAGCAAGAAGACAGACCTGACTATTGGCTACATGCCTCAACATTACAATACTATCTTGCAAAATGATTTGTCACCGATAGCGTTTTTAAGTAAGACAGGCGACAAGTCTGAACGAGAGGTTATAAGCTCCCATCTCGCCAACCTCAACTTTAGTCATGATGAAATGAGCCATGCCATTTCTGATTTATCTGGAGGACAGAAAGGAAAACTACTCCTGCTACACCTGGTCTTAGAAAGCCCTCAGCTCCTTATCTTAGATGAACCAACCAGAAATTTTTCACCCACCTCACAACCCCAAGTCCGACAGCTCTTCGAGAACTATCCAGGTGCCATTCTGACAGTCTCACATGATGTCAACTACCTCAGACAAGTCTGCCAAAAGATTTATCGCCTGGACTCACACGGTTTAAAAGAAGTTGAGATTTAAGATATCAAATCTATCGTTTTTACAAGAAAAGTCTCAAAAGAAACATTTTCTTCAGATACAAAAGAACTCAGGCAAAGCCTGAGTTCTTTTAATCTTAATCAATTTCAAGACCACCAGTATAGAGTCGGTAGTAAGTACCACCTTGTTCCATAAGGCTGTCATGGTCACCACGTTCAATGATACGTCCGTGGTCCATAACCATGATAACGTCAGAGTTAACGATGGTTGAAAGACGGTGGGCGATAACAAAGACCGTGCGTCCTTCCATGAGTCTGTCCATCCCCTCTTGCACCATTTTTTCGGTACGAGAGTCAATAGAGGATGTCGCTTCATCAAGGATCAGAACTGGTGCATTAGCAAGGGCAGCACGCGCAATGGCAATCAGCTGACGTTGTCCATTAGACAAGCCTGCACCATCGTCTGTCAGAACAGTGTCGTAACCATTGTCCAGATGTTGAACAAAGGAATCCACGTTAGCAATACGAGCAGCTTCAAGAATTTCTTCACGGGTCGCATCCGAACGGCCGTAGGCAATATTTTCAGCGATAGTCCCTGTGAAGAGATGGGTATCCTGAAGCACGATACCAAGTGATCGGCGAAGAGAATCTTTTTCAATCAGCTTCACATCGATACCATCATAAGTAATCACACCAGATTGGATATCGTAAAAACGGTTAATCAAATTGGTAATCGTCGTCTTACCAGCACCTGTCGCACCGACAAAGGCTACCTTTTGCCCCTTGTCTGCATAGAGGTTAACGCCATGAAGAATTTGTTTCTTACCATCGTAAGAGAAATCAACGTCTTGGAAGACCACATTTCCGACCAACTCGGCCAACTCGTAGTCACCATTTGGACGTGGGTGCTTCCAAGCCCAGTGGTTGGTTTTCTTGTCTGTCACAACCATCTGACCGTCTACCAATTCGTAGTTGACCAAAGTGACCTTACCTTGGTCAACTTCTTCTGCTTCATCCAAAAGGTCAAAGATACGGTCAGCACCAGCAAGGGCCATAAGGACAAAGTTAAGTTGTTGAGAAACCTGAGTAATTGGGCCGTTGAAGGAACGGTTCAATTGTAGGAAGGCCATGAGACCACCGATAGTCAAGCTACCGACACCTTTTAGAGCAAATATCCCACCGACCAAGGCAGTCAAAACAAAGGAAACATTTCCTAAGTTCCCAAGAATTGGCATGAGAACATTGGCATAGCGATTGGCTAAATATGACGATTCAAAGAGTTGTTCATTAATCTTGTCAAAGTCATCCATACTTTCTTCTTCGTGGACGAAGGCCTTGACGACCTTTTGACCTGACATCATTTCTTCGATAAAACCATTCTCAATCCCTAGGTTCTTTTGTTGTTCACCGAAGTAACGACCTGATTTAGCTGATACATTTTTGATGACCATAAACATGATGCCTACCATGATTAGAACCACGATAAAGAGAAGGGGACTAACCGTAAGCATGGTTACAGTCACCCCGATAAGGGTAATGGCCGTTTGTAACAACTGCGGAATAGACTGCTCAACAGCCTGACGAAGGGCATCGATGTCATTGGTATAGATAGACATGATGTCCCCGTGTTGGTGAGTGTCAAAGTAGCGAATCGGAAGCTTTTGCATACGAGCAAAAAGCTGATTACGAAGGGAACGCAGGGAATCTTGTGAAATCGTCGCCATGAGGAGGGAGGCCACATAGTTGGCAACCACACCGATAAGACAAAAGACCCCAACTGACGTCAAGAAACGTAACAGTGGCCCAAAATCATGACTACCAGATTTGAGCATGGGTTGAACGTAAACGTCCACCAAGGACTGAATCGAAGCCGTCAAATTAACCGTTGCCAAAGAAGCAACAACAATGAGGACAAAGGCAATACTAAGTGAAAGTTTGTAGTCTTGCCACAAAAAGCGTAGAAGACGTGCTAGAGAGCCCCAATTAGCTTTTTTCTTATTCTGCATCTGCTACTCCTTTCCCTTGTGTTTGCATCTTGTAAACCTCACGGTAGATCGCATTGTTAGCCACCAATTCATCATGCGTACCAATAGCATCGATACGGCCATCATCCATAACAACGATGCGGTCTGCATCTTGGATGGATGAAATACGTTGACCAATGATAATCTTAGTGGTGTCCTTAAGACTTGATGCCAAACCTTGACGAATCAAACTATCTGTCTTCGTATCAACCGCTGATGTTGAATCATCCAGAATCAAAATTTTCGGATTCATGAGAAGGGCACGTGCGATACAAAGACGTTGACGTTGTCCCCCTGAGACATTGGCTCCACCACGTTCAATCTTGGTATCATAGCCATCCTTAAACTCTTGGATAAATTCATCAGCTTGGGCAATCTTACAAGCTTCAATGATTTCTTCATCTGTTGCCTGCTTATTGCCCCAACGCATATTTTCTTTAATGGTTCCTGAGAAAAGGACATTGGTTTGAAGGACCATGGCAACTTGCTTACGTAAGCTATCCAAATCATAGTCCTTAACATCATGGCCGGCAACCCTAACCTGACCTTCTTCCACATCATAAAGGCGAGGAATCAGCTGAACCAAGCTTGATTTACCCGAACCCGTTCCACCAAGGATACCAATAACTTCACCAGACTTAATATCCAAAGTGATATCTTTGAGGACATGGGTCTTGTCACCATTTTCATCTGTGTATGAGAAATCCACATGATCAAAGCTGATGGAACCATCTGCAACTTCTGTTAAACCATTTTCAGGTGAAACAATGGTGGCTTCAGTGCTAAGAACTTCATCAATACGTTCAACAGATGCTGTAGAGATAGACAACATGACAAAGATCATCATGAACATCATGAGTGACATGAGGATGGTCATGGTGTAACTGAACATCGAAGTCAATTCTCCTGTAGTTAAGCTACCACCAACGATGAGATGGGCACCAAACCAGGAAATCATAAGGAAGGATGCATACATAGACAACATCATAGCTGGGTTAGACATGATAACTACACGAATGGCACGCATGAACATCTTGTAAATACGACGTGAGGCCTTCTTAAATTTGTCAGTCTCTTCCTGCTCTTTAACATAGGATTTCACCACACGCATGTTGGTGATATTTTCCTTGATACTGTTGTTAAGGTTGTCATAAGCCTCAAATACTTGAGTAAAAAGAGGATATACGATTTTGGTAATAATGGCCAAAACCACACCAAGGAAGATCGTTACACCAACAAAAATCCAAGCCATTTCAGCATTAATCAAGAAACTTGCTGCAATAGCAAAAATCAGGTTAAGTGGTGCACGCACACAGACACGGATAATCATCTGATAAGAGTTCTGCACGTTGGTAACATCTGTCATCATACGTGTCACCAAACCACCAGCTGAGAACTTATCGATATTTTCAAAAGAGAAAGTTTGAACCTTTTTGAAAATGGCCTGACGTAGATTCTTGGCAAATCCAGCAGAGGCAAAAGCTGCATAGCGAGCCGACTGCATGCCGCAGAATAGTGATAGAAAGGCGCAGACTAGCATGAGGCCACCGTAGAGCCAAATGTTAGACATGTTGGATTGCTGGACACCTTTGTCCAAAAGATTAGCCATGACAAAGGGAATGGAAATCTCAAACATGACTTCTAGTGTCATAAAGACGGACGCTAGGATTGAGGGTTTCTTGTATTCCTTTATCTGGGGGATAAGGGTTTGAAACATAGTTACCTCCGTTTAATTTGTTTTCTTTTTTGATATTTTTCTTAAGTGGCTTCGGACGCTAGCAGCTTCCTTCGGAATCTCATAGCTAAGCTTTGAGCCAAAGTCTCAAAACTTCCGAGTTATAGAAGTCTCTTGACTTCTATAACTATTGCCACGGCGAAAAATATCACCTGCCCTGAGCAGAGTGTGTTTCAGGCATTGATAGATATAAGCTAGTCCTGTAATCCATCACGACGAAAGCATCGCTTTTGGACAGAGCGAGCTGTCGAATCGTGAGCAACTTCGAACAAGTGCAAATAGGTTAAGGATGGCCCCTACCACAGCTAAAAATATCACCTGCCCTGAGCAGAGCGTGTTTCAGGCATTGATAGATATAAGCTAGTCCTGTAATCCATCACGAGAAAGCATCATTTTTGAGCAGAGCATACTGTCTGAAAGCTACTCTTAACGCTCATCCTTTATCTATAAAAGAACGGTTATACCCTTTTGAGAGCATACAAAAGCCCCTGAGGGCAGACCCTAGGGATTCTTTCATTCTTATATATACGTCATTAGTATAGGCTAATTTGATTTAAATTGCAAGAGAAATAACATTTTACATAAAAATCAGTGAATATTTTACAATTTTTGCATATAATAGAGCTAAAAAGCAACTGGTTTTAAGGATTCTTATCTAAAACATTCGGAAATTGCCCTTAACCGTAGCAGAAAGTTGTTTTCTTCTCCTATTTATAATAGACTATCACTAACATTAGATGAAAAGGTGACTCTATGACTATAAATCAACTGCTTCAAAAGCTGGAGCCTACTAGCCCTATCCTTCAAGCTAACTTTGGAATTGAACGCGAAAGTCTTCGTGTCGATAGACAAGGAAAATTAGCACATACACCTCACCCTTCCTGCCTAGGAGCTCGAAGTTTCCACCCTTATATTCAAACAGATTTTTGTGAGTTTCAGATGGAACTCATCACACCAGTTGCTAAATCTACCACTGAGGCTCGTCGATTTCTTGGAGCCATTACCGATGTAGCTGGACGTTCCATCAGTAAAGATGAACTTCTCTGGCCCTTGTCCATGCCTCCTCGTATCAAGGCCCAAGAAATCCAAGTTGCCCAACTGGAAAATGAATTTGAACGCTATTATCGTAACTACCTGGCCGAAAAATACGGAACTAAACTACAAGCTATCTCAGGTATCCACTATAATATGGAACTAGGGAAAGATTTGGTTGAGGCCCTATTCCAAGAAAGTGACCAGATTGATATAATTGCTTTCAAAAACGCCCTCTATCTTAAGCTGGCTCAGAACTATTTGCGCTATCGTTGGGTGACCACCTATCTCTTTGGTGCTGCACCTGTTGCTGAGCAAGGCTTCTTCGACCAAGAAGTGCCAGAACCCGTGCGTTCCTTCCGAAACAGCGACCATGGTTATGTCAATAAGGAAGAAATCCAAGTATCTTTTGCAAGCCTAGAAGACTATGTCTCTGCCATCGAAAACTATATCGAACAAGGTGATTTGATTGCGGAGAAGGAATTTTACTCGGCTGTTCGTTTCCGTGGACAAAAGGTTAATCGCTCCTTCCTTGACAAGGGAATCACCTACCTGGAATTCCGTAACTTCGACCTCAACCCCTTTGAGCGTATCGGTATTAGCCAAACTACCATGGATACCGTACACCTACTCCTTCTAGCCTTCCTCTGGATGGATGCCCCTGAAAATGTTGATCAGGCTCTGGCTCAAGCTCACGCGCTGAATGAAAAAATTGCCCTCTCTCATCCTTTAGAACCTCTACCTTCTGAAGCTGAAACTCAGAACATTACGACAGCTCTAGACCAACTGGTGCAACATTTTGGGCTTGGTGACTATCATCAAGGTCTGGTCAAACAAGTTAAAGATGCCTTTGCAGATCCTAGTCAGACACTAGCTGCTCAACTTCTTCCTCATATCAAAGACAAGTCCCTTGCTGACTTTGCCCTTGACAAGGCTCTTGCCTATCATGATTACGACTGGACTGCCCACTATGCCCTTAAGGGTTATGAGGAGATGGAACTTTCTACCCAGATGCTGCTCTTTGACGCCATTCAAAAAGGGCTTCATTTTGAAATCCTAGATGAGCAGGATCAATTCCTTAAACTCTGGCATAAAGATCATGTTGAGTACGTCAAAAATGGTAACATGACCTCAAAAGACAACTATGTAGTTCCTCTTGCCATGGCTAATAAAACCGTAACCAAAAAAATCCTAGCTGATGCTGGCTTCCCTGTCCCTGCCGGCGACGAATTTACCAATCTAGAACAAGGTCTAGCCTACTATCCTCTTATCAAGGGCAAGCAAATTGTGGTTAAACCAAAATCAACCAACTTCGGTCTGGGCATTTCCATTTTCCAAGAGCCTGCCAGCCTTGATAACTATAAGAAAGCCCTCGAGATTGCCTTTGCAGAAGATACAGCTGTTCTTGTTGAAGAATTTATCACAGGAACCGAATACCGTTTCTTCATTCTGGACGGGCGTTGTGAGGCCGTCCTCCTTCGTGTCGCTGCTAATGTTGTCGGTGATGGCAAACACACTATTCGTGAATTAGTCGCTCAGAAAAATGCCAACCCATTGCGAGGCCGTGACCACCGCTCACCGCTGGAAATCATTGAGCTAGGAGAAATCGAACAATTGATGTTGAATCAGCAAGGTTATGCACCTGATGATATTCTCCCAGAAGGGAAAAAGGTCAATCTCCGCCGTAACTCCAACATCTCTACGGGCGGTGACTCTATTGATGTCACTGAGACCATGGATTCATCCTATCAAGAATTAGCTGCAGCTATGGCGACTAGCATGGGGGCCTGGGCTTGCGGGGTTGACCTCATCATTCCAGATAAAACTCAGCCTGCTAGCAAGGAAAAACCTCATTGCACTTGTATCGAGCTCAACTTCAATCCCTCTATGTATATGCACACCTATTGTGCTGAAGGTCCTGGACAAGCTATCACTCCAAAAATCCTAGACAAGCTTTTTCCAGAAGTTACCACAAGTCAAACCTAAAACCTAATTCTTAGGAACAAACAAATCACCTTTATCTCGAGATAAAGGTGATTTTGCTTTATTAACCAAACTCTCCTGCTTCTTCCTCAGGATGCGTTTCCATGTACTGGATGTGTTGTATATAGGCATCTTGAGCCTGATTGAAGGCTTCCTGATCACTATATGGGTAATCTATATAAAATAGGTCCCGCCAGCCATTAAAGGTTTGGCTATTGTAAAAACCTTGAATCTTAGTCGGAAGGAAATCCTTGTTGTAGCTGATCCGCATCTTAAGCAAGGTCTTATCCTGAAACTGAGTGATGATACTGTTGGAGGTTTCTTGACCTTCCAGACTAGACCAAACGTTATTCAGAACGATGTCCTGACTATAGTGATTAGCCTTGATACGATTTTTGTCCACTGGGAGCTTCTGGGTGGCCTCTAAAAGGTAGGACACCTCCCCCTGAAAATAAGCCTCAATGGTCAAATCTCCAAGACTGGAGCCGTATAACAGACCATCTTTAATAGCAACATTTGACCCAAAGAGTCTCTGACCAGCCACATCAAAGGACATCCCCTCATCCTGCCCGTAGAGTTTGATGGCATAGGCATCCCTTACACGATAGAAATTTTTAGCGACAAGAACACTATCAAGGGTTTCAGTCTTTTTTGTCTCCACCTTGGGGGTTGTAGGTTTCTTGGTAAAAGCTGTCAAACCCATTAAGCACAAGATGAGAGCGAATATAATCAAGGTAAGCATTGTAGACCTGGAGACGGTCTTCAGCTTTAACTTGTTTCCATGTTTCAAGGTCTTTCAAGCCTCCTTTTTTAACAATATCAGCATAGCGCCCACCATTTAAGACATTCTTGGCATTTTTCCACTTTCTAACCATCTTGCGTCTAATCGCATTATCCGCAGGGTGACGAACATCGAGATAGGTATGGCTATTATTGAGATAGGCTGGTAAGTCAGCATTTAATCCCTTAGATAGGCCGTAGTTAGCAGAGTCCGTATCAGCAATGTCAGCACCATCTTCAATCTTGTAATGCTTAGGATTAGAGTCGATACTACCGTCTTTCCTTTTCTTGTAGACATTCCACTCAGAAACAAATTTCCCTGTATCCATATTGACAATAAATTCAATAAAGCGGGAATTGCTGACACCGTAAGGTCCCATGACACTGGTCTGAGGTAGCTGAATTTTCATGTTCTCTGGATAGGTAAAGTCTCCCAAGCTTCGATTATGGTAAGAAGCACCTGTAGTATAATCCAACTTAATCTTCTTGTCCTTGCTGTAAGCCAGAAGCTTGTCAAAATCCGTCTTGCCCTTGTAGTTGGTCCTAATATAGTCCATGGACTGCTTATCAATCCAAGACCTAAAAAGGTGGAGCTTGATACCTAACTCATCTACTCCAAGCCCTAGATCCGTCTGATAGGTCTCCATAATAGCCTCACGGAAGTAACTGTAAAAAGCGCTGGTTGGCTCTAGCTTTTTGGAAAATTTATAACCTGACTTCCCTAACTGGAGAAACTGGTACTTATCCACATAAACCTGCATGTGCTCCATAACCAAATTGAGCTTGTCATGATTAGGCAGTTGAGAAGCTTGGAAAAAGGCCGTATAGGTATCGGAGCCCACTTCCTTACTTTCTTGATCAATTTCTTGCAGAACCTTTTCCAACTGGTTCAAAGAAGTCTTCTTCATCTTACTTCTGACCTGAGCCACATAGGCCGGTTTAATGCCTTGATCCCAGTGATCACGAGATATAATAGCATCTGCTTTTTGTGAAATCAAGGTCAACCGTTTCTGATAAGATTCGTCCTCCAAGGCGAGCTTCAAAGCCTTTGATGGCGTCGCTTGAACCACAGATAAATCACCATAGATATCAGACTTTAGGACAAGATTTACCTGCATATCATAGGAATGATTGATATGGAGAACGAGGTGAATCTTTCCATCTTCCTTCCTAACAGACAAAGAATCGAGTTGATAGGATTGTATAATCCCAGCCTGACTAAGGGCCAGTCTATCTAGATTTTCCAAAGAATCCTTATAGATATAGGAAATCTCAGGGTTTTTGACCTTCTTTACCAGAGAGTGATTTCGCTGTCTGTTGAAAACCACAAGACCAAGTATAAGGATTACAGTCAGAGCACTTGCCAGATACTGTAAAATTACTTTCTTCATAATACTTCCATTATAGCATAGGACGACAAAATATTCTGAAAACGATTGGCAAACGCTGAAAACAAATGAAAAAACAGGTCGACTAAGACCTGTTTGGTTTGATTGTTTATAAATCACTCAAGCGACGATGTTTAATACTGAAGTCAAAATAAGCATTTTCCTGAAGTTTGCGGAATATCTCTCTGTAGGCTTCTTCGTCAAAGTGATCTCCACGATAGAGAATCTCAAAACTCAAACCTTCATATTCCAAGAAAGCATTGGAAGTCTTGAACCCATTACGCTTATAGAAATCCCAACGTGCCTCACGTTGCTCAGGATTGTCATTTGGTTCATCCAAGCGCTCTACTTCCAAGACCATAGACCGAGATGGTCCATAAAAGTCCACCAGTTTATCAATAATCTCACTTCCGTAGCCATGACTCCGCATTTGAGGAACGATGGCAAAGAAACTCACATAAAAAACTTTGGCATTGTAGAGAACTGAGGCAAATCCAACAAAATCATCCTCGTCATAAAAGGCAAAGAAATGATAATCATCACGACCATCCAATTGTAAAAACTCACTTAATGGAATACGTTCTTCTTCTGGGAAGGCCTCGTTATTTAAGCGCTCTACCCTATCTAATTCTGGAAACTCCTTAGTAATTAATTGGCTGCGTAAAGCCATGTATTTTCCCCCTTTTTGATGCTTATACCTATAGGTTATTATAACACCTTGATAAGCAAGTTCAAGTTTCAAGGGATATGATAGATCTACAGATAAACTTCTCCTGCCATTTATAAATGCTTTTTTGCTGTCTATGACACCCCTCTTCTAAAAAAATAAAAAGACAACGACCATTTCTAGCCTTTGTCTTTTTGTGATTCATAAGCTATCGCTTATTTTTTCAATTCCCAAATTTCTTTAGCGTATTCTGTAATCGTATCATCTGAAGTGAACTTATGAGATTTAGCAATATTTGCCAAGCTCATGCGTGCCCACTTGTCATGATCACGATAAAGCGCATCGATTTTCTCTTGAGCTTCTACATAAGCGGCGAAGTCTTCCAAGAGGAAGTACTCATCGTTGTGGGTGATGAGGGCTTCATAGATTTCAGTACCTTCAGCTTGAGCATTTGGAATCGTACCGTTAACAAAGGTATCAACGACACGACGAACGACTTGGTTATTCTCATAAACTGCACGAGAGTAGTAATCGTGACGTGCATAGTGTTCATAAACTTCGTCCTTGTCCATACCAAAGATGACAACATTCTCATCGCCTACTTCATCCTTGATTTCAATGTTGGCACCGTCAAGTGTTGCCAAGGTAATAGCACCAGTCATCATGAATTTCATGTTTGATGTACCAGATGCTTCTTTAGAAGCCAATGAGATTTGCTCAGAGACATCAGCTGCTGGAATGATAAGTTCCGCAAGACTGACACGGTAGTTTTCAAGGAAGACAACTTTAAGTTTTCCTTGAAGGCTTTCATCATTGTTAACAAGATTGGCAACTTCGTTGATGAGTTTAATAACTGATTTTGCGAAGTGATAACCAGGGGCAGCTTTGGCACCAAAGATGAATACACGAGGTACCATGTCTTTATCTGGATTATCTTTAAGATCCCAATAAAGCTTGATGATGTGAAGAAGGTTAAGCAATTGACGTTTGTAAGCGTGAAGACGTTTTACTTGAACATCAAAGATAGCATCTGTAGACACTTCTACACCTGTTGTTTCCTTGATATAGTCTGCCAAACGTTGTTTAGCAGTCTTCTTAACTTGATAGAACTGGTTCAAGACTTCCTTGTCATCCAAGTAAGTTGTAAGGTTTTCAAGCTCATGGATATCGTTACGCCAACCGTCACCAATCACGTCATCAATTGCTGCTGAAAGTTCTGGAGCTGCAATTTGTGTCCAACGACGTTGAACGATACCATTTGTCTTGTTATTGAATTTTTCAGGATAAATAGTATAGAAATCGTGAAGGGTATCTTCTTTAAGAAGTTCTGTGTGGAGTTTGGCAACCCCGTTGACTGAGTGACCACCAATAATCGCCAAGTTAGCCATATGCACTTGGTTATCCTTCACGATACGAGTGCGTTCGATAACATCTGCAGCAACACCACGTCCAGCCATTGCAGCTACATAACGGTTATCTATTTCCAAGATGATTTGGTAAACACGTGGAAGAACACGTTTGAAGAGCTGTTGATCCCATTTTTCAAGGGCTTCTTGAAGAATAGTGTGGTTAGTGTAGCTCATGGTCTTAACAGTCGCATTCCAAGCATCTTCCCATGAAAGACCGTATTCATCAAGGAGGAGACGCATGAATTCAGCTGGTGCAACCGCAGGGTGAGTATCATTGATGTGAACAGATACCTTTTCGTGGATATCTTTCAATGGCAAGCCCATCTTGAGGTATGATTTGATAATGGTTTGGAGACCTGCACTTGTCATGAAGTATTCCTGAACCAAACGCAATTCTTTACCTTCAATCGTTGTATCATCTGGATAAAGAATGGCTGTAATATCTTTCACACGACGTCGAGCTTCAAGAGTAGGGTAATCCAATTCGTATTCTTCAGGAATTTCAACATCCCAAAGACGAAGGTTGTTAATCACACCATTTTGATAACCGATTTGTGGCACATCGTAAGGCACAGCACGAAGAACTTGAGCATTCTTATAAGTTGGAACAAAACGACCATCTTCGTCACTTTCAAGGACAACATCACCAAAGAGTTTTACATAGACAATATCATGGTCTTTACGCGTTTCCCAAACATTTCCTGTTGAACCAAACCAACCATCTGGTAGCTCTACTTGGTAACCGTCAACAATACGTTGTTTGAACAGTCCATAACGGTAACGAAGACCATTACCAAAACCTGGATAACCAGTAGTTGCAAGCGAATCCATGAAGGCAGCAGCCAAACGACCAAGACCGCCGTTACCAAGTGCCATATCATGCTCAGCTTCTACTACTTCACGGAAGTCGATGTCAAGTTCTGCGAAACCTTCTTTAACAAGGTCAAGAATACCAAGGTTGAGGAGGTTAGTTTCCAACATACGACCTGGAAGGAATTCGATTGAGAAGTAGAAAGCAATCTTTTCTTGATTGTCTGAAAGCGCATGGTTACGTTCAATCCATGTGTCAGTGTAATACTTACGAATCAAACCAGCCAAGGCTGTGAAAATTTCAGTTGGTGTAGCCTTAGCCACTTTAATCAACTGCTCATGATGGAGCGTGTCTTTAAAATCACGGATAAATTGTTCTTTTGTTAAATTTTCGACTTGCATAGAAATCCTTTCTTATACTTCTATACCTTTGATACACATCTTATAGAGTGAATATTCAGATAAGAGGGAATTGGAAATTTTCCTCAAACTTCCAAACCTTGCCAATCAAGATTCGAAACAGATATTTCAAAATCTTTATTTACAAAACTGTCAAAACAGTCAGGTTTATTATAACATGATTAGAGTTAGTCTTCTATTCAGATTTTTAGATATCTTCTCTTTCATTGCTTTATCAGCAAGATTGAGAGATGCTATCCTGACTTTTGTCAAGATTATATAGAAGCGTTTTCAAACGCTTTACACGAAGATAACTTTTCCCTTGCGAGAAAAGTTATCTTTGCAATTATACTAATTGTTTGTACAAATCAACATATGCCAAACTTGCTGTATCCCATGAGAAGTCACGTGTCATAGCATTGTGCTGGAGTTGTTTCCAAGCATCAGCATTCTTTTCGTAAACATCGAGAGCTTTTTCAAGGGTTTGAACCATCCAGTAACCTGAGAAGTTACCAAATGAGAATCCTGTACCTGAGCCTGTCACAGGGTTGTATGGTTCAACAGTATCACGAAGACCACCAACCTCGCTAACCACTGGCAAGGTACCATAACGCATAGACATCATTTGAGAGAGGCCACATGGTTCAAAGGCTGAAGGCATAAGGAAAATGTCACAACCAGCATAAATTTGTTGAGCCAACTCTAGGTTGAAAGTAATGTTGGCAGACATTTTTTCTGGGTAAGCGTGACCGAACCAAGAGAAAGAATTCTCATAGTCGCTGTAACCAGTACCCAAAAGAACAATCTGAACATCATGTTGCAAGATGTTGTGAAGTTCGTTGACAACCAAATCGAAACCTTTTTGGTCAGTCAAACGTGACACAATACCAATCAATGGAACGTCTTCACGAACTGGGAGACCAACACGTTCTTGAAGAGCTGCCTTGTCTTTGGCTTTACCTGACAAATCATCCACTGAGAAATGATAAGGAATGTGAGCATCTGTTTCTGGATCAAGGAGGTCCGTATCGATACCATTAACAATACCAGACAACTTACCAGATTCCATGCGCATGATTTGATCAAGACCTTTACCAAATTCAGGTGTTTGAATTTCACTAGCGTATGATGGAGAAACTGTTGTTACACGGTCTGCGTAAAGAACAGCTGCTTTCATCCAGTTGAGGCAGTCATTCCAACGGAGAGTACCATCAGCATAACGCTCGTAACCAACACCAAAGATTTCCCAAAGCATACCACTGTCAAATTGACCTTGGAACTCAATATTATGGATAGTGAAGACTGTCTTAATACCTTGGTAAGCTTGAATCCAATGGTATTTTTCCTTAAGAAGGAATGGAATCATGGCTGTGTGGTAGTCATGAACATGGAGAATATCTGGAATAAAGTCCACTTTTTCCATCAACTCAAGGGCAGCCATTTGGAAGAAGCCAAAACGCTCACCATCATCCCACTCACCGTATACCGTACCACGTTTGAAATACTGTTCATTATCAATGAAGAAGAAGGTCACACCATCACGTACAATTTTCTTGATGCCGACATATTGACGACGCCAACCAACATTTGTATAGAAGAAGCCAAGGTCTTCAACCTGATCGCCAAACTTAGCCGATACCACATCATAATATGGGAGAATGACGGCAACTTCGTGACCATTTTTGACTAGAGATTTAGGAAGAGCACCGATAACGTCACCCAAACCACCAGTCTTAGCGAAAGGTGCACCTTCAGCAGCTACAAATAAAATTTTCATCGTACAATATCCTCTGTTACAACGCTACCTTTTTTGATGACAACTGGGTTGTTTTCTGTACCGCGAATAGTAACACCTTCAGCGATTTCAACACCTTTATCCACAATCGCATACTCAACTGTAGCGCCTTTACCAACTGTAACACGTGGGAAGAGAACTGAGTAGCTCACGCTTGAACCCTCTGCCAAATCTACATTACGTGAAACCACTGAGTGTTCCACTTTACCACGTACAATAGAACCTGATGCAAACTGAGACACTTTAACTTCAGAAGAAGCTGCATAGTATGTTGGCTCTTCATTTTTAACTTTTGTATAAACTTTTTGGTTTGGTGCAAAAAGTTTATAGAATTTTTCTGATTCCAACATATCCAAGTTAGCATCAAAGTATGCTTTAACTGAGTGAATATTTGAAAGGTAACCAGTGTATTCGTAGGCAAAACCATTTTCAGAAACTGCCAAATCACGAAGCACATAACGAAGTTTACGTGGTTCTTCTTTAGCTGCTTCTTCTTCCAATTTTTCAATCAAATATGGAGTATCCACAACGAAGATGTCTGTTGACATGTTGTAGGCTTCTTTGTCTCCACCTTGGAAGAGCTCATGGCTAAGCACTTTGTCAGATTCATCAATTTCTAAAACACTGTTTACATCTGAGATTTGTTCTTTAGGAAGTTTTTTGTAGACAACAGTAATTTTTTGTCTTGTTGAATTGTGAAGGTGCAAGACTTGGTTAAGATCAATGTTGACCAAAACATCACTGTTAAGCGCTACCGTTTGGTCTGACCCTGAACGTTTAAGGTAAGTCAAGATTTGACTATAGTATTCTTTATCAACCGTTGAACTTTCAACTGGGGTGTTGTAAATACCAAGGTAGTAGTGGCTGAGGAGTGTTGACAAGCCCCACTCACGACCTGAACGAATGTGGTCGAAGACAGAACTGATGTTTTCGTTTTGGAAGATACCGAAGACGCTACGGATACCAGCGTTAGCCAAGTTAGACAATGGGAAGTCGATGAGGCGATATTTTCCACCAAATGGTAGGCTGGCAATAGGACGGTGTTCAGTCAAACCATCCATGTCATGGAACCCTACGGTATTTCCTAGAATTGCAGAATATTTATCAATCTTCATCTTTTGGTACCCCCACTACTTCATTGTATCCTACGACTTGCACTTCTTCTGTACCGTCAATTTCCACACCATCGGAAACGTGTGCCCCTTCACCGATAATAGCACGTTTAATTTTTGCGCCTTTACCAATAACTGCACCACTCATAATCACTGAATCTTCAACGACTGCCCCCTCACGAATTTGTGTATTTGTTGCAAGCACAGAATGTTTAACAGTTCCATCAACCAAACAACCATCAACAACAAGTGAATCTTCAACATGAGCATGCTCACCCAAGAAGTTTGGTGGAGCAATCATGTTACGTGAATAAATTTTCCATTGACGGTTACGGCTATCCAAAGCATTTTCAGGAGAGATATACTCCATATTTGCTTCCCAAAGGGATTCGATAGTACCTACGTCTTTCCAATAGCCTTCAAATTCATAAGCAAAGACGCTTTCACCTGTTTCAAGATAAGCTGGGATAACGTTCTTACCAAAGTCTGACATATCAACTGCGCTCTTTTCAGCTGAAACTAACATATTGCGAAGACGTTTCCAGTCAAAGATGTAAATACCCATTGATGCTTTCGTAGATTTAGGATTTTCAGGTTTTTCTTCGAACTCAACAATACGGTTATTAGCATCAGTGTTCATGATACCGAAACGGCTAGCTTCTTTAAGTGGCACATCAAGAACGGCGACAGTAAGACTTGCGTTGTTGTCCTTGTGAGATTGGAGCATATCGTCATAGTCCATCTTGTAAATATGGTCACCAGATAAAATCAAAACATATTCAGGATTGATGCTATCGATATAGTCAATGTTTTGATAAATAGCGTGGCTAGTACCTTCAAACCAACGATTACCTTCACTAGCTGAGTAAGGTTGAAGAATTGATACACCAGAGTTAACACCATCCAAGCCCCAACTTGAACCATTACCGATATGATTGTTCAAAGCAAGTGGCTGATACTGTGTAATGACACCTACATTGTTAATTCCTGAATTGGCACAATTTGACAAACCAAAATCAATAATACGATAGCGTCCACCAAATTGAACAGCTGGTTTGGCAATACTTTGGGTCAATTTTCCAAGACGAGTTCCTTGCCCACCAGCAAGGATCAAAGCCAACATTTCATTTTTCATGAATAGTCCCCCTCATGATTTTTAGTTCCATCCTCAAAAGGATGTGAAACAATCAGTCGAAACTGATTATGACAATTAAAGTAAGTTCCTCAGTGTGGCAATAGTTTGGGCATCAAACAGCTTCTTTCAACCGTGATTTCCTTGCTATCACCACTGAAAAACAAATCGTGTACACGTTTAAGTCTACCCTTTATTTCAAGCGACGTTTAACACGCCAGATACTTGCTCCAAGAGCTGGCAATGTGAAGCTAAGGGTATTTTCATAATCCTTCCATTTCGCCTTTTGGGTACGAGTTTCAGGATTTCCTTTTTTCCAGACACCACCGAATTCTTCCATCTCAGTGTTAAGCACTTCTTGATAAATACCAGCGACTGGCAATCCAATAGTGAAGTCTTGACGTTCCACTGGAGCTAGGTTGAAGACACAGACAAGAAAGTCACCCTTATCGCCTTTGTCATCCTTACGAATGAAGGAAAGCACACTTTCAGCACGGTTATCCGCGTCAATGATTTCAATACCATCGTAAGAATCATCAATCTGCCAGAGAGATTTATGGTCCTTGTAGAAACCATTCATATGGCTAGTGAAAGCCTGCATCTTCTGGTTCATCTCATCTTCAAGATTATTCCATTCAAGTTGGTAATCAAATTTCCACTCTAAGAACTGACCAAATTCAGATCCCATGAAGAGCAATTTCTTACCTGGGTGACAGAGTTGATAAGTATAGAGGTTACGTAGGCCAGCAAACTGATTGTAGCGATCCCCCCACATCTTATGCATCATACTCTTCTTACCATGAACTACTTCATCATGTGAGAATGGCAGAACATAGTTTTCATTGAAGCAATACATGAAACTAAAGGTCATCAGATTGAAATCATACTGACGGTAAACTGGATCTTCTTCGTAGAATTTGAGGATATCGTTCATCCAACCCATATTCCATTTGAAGTCGAAACCTAGTCCACCCTCTTCAATCGGTTGTGTAATTGGTGTTGCTGCAGTTGATTCTTCCGCAACCATCATGACATCTGGATAGCGTTTTTTAATCTCACGATTGAGTTTTTGAAGGAAGCCATAGCCTTCCAAGTTACGGTTACCACCGTCCTTGTTTGGCATCCATGGACCCTCATCATAGTCCAAATAGAGCATGTTTGAAACTGCATCCACTCGGATACCATCGATATGATAATTTTCAATCCAGTAAAGAGCACTTGAAATAAGGAAAGACTGTACTTGATTTTTTCCTAAGTCAAAGTTCAACGCTCCCCAACGATAGTTATGAGCTCGATCGTGATCCTGATATTCGAAAGTTGGTGTACCATCAAAGTAGGCTAAAGCATCGTCATTCTGTGTATAGTGACCTGGGACCCAGTCTACCAAGACACCGATATTATTCTGGTGACATGCTTCAACAAAATCTTGAAAATCTTCTGGTGTACCATAGGTATGCTCAAAAGCAAAGTAACCCATGAGCTGGTAACCCCAACTCATCCCAAGAGGGTGAGCCATGAGTGGCATGAATTCCACGTGGGTATAGTTCATCTCAACCAAATATGGAATCAACTCTTCTTTCAATTCTTTGAAAGTATAAGGTTGACCATCCTCTTTTAGTTTCCAAGATGATGCATGAGCTTCATAGATATTAACCGGACGTTTTTGGAAACCAAAGCGTTTACGACGACCCATCCAAAGGCCATCCTTCCACTTCTTAGTTTTCTTCTTACGAATCACAGCTCCTGTTCCTGGACGTGGTTCCAAGTAAGTAGCGAAAGGATCCATCTTTTCGACGACTTGACCTCCCTTACGTTTCACCAAGAACTTATAGAGTTGTCCTTCTTGAGGGAGGGCTGAACTTACCTCCCAAACACCGATATGGTTTTTGGTCATATCCAGAGGTTCATCAAACCAACCTGTGAAATCTCCAATTACCTGAATCTGCTCAGCATGAGGGGCCCACACACGGAAGACAAATCCTTCTTCTCCCTCCAATTCATGCACACCCAGATAATTCTGAAGGTGGAAGTTCTCACCTGTTCCAAACGTGTACATGGCTTCATCGAGATTCATACCATCACTCCTTTCTAAAACTAGCCTTGATAGATCTAACTATCAAGAAATTAAAACATTGAAATATATGTAAATACACTAGAAAACCCTTCAGATTGATAGGGCTCACAAGCGAATAAAACTGCTTGTGTAAGCGTTTCCTGTATTATAACATTTTTTGACTGCCTTGTCAGTAAATCTCCAAATCTTTTTTCATATTATTGAACACAAAAGTCTTACGTAATTTTCCAGAAATGTGCAATTCAACAATACCTGAATCGTACTCCGCTTTTGCGACATAGAGATTATCGTAAATATCTGCATATGAACGATATGACAATTCTGGTACGGTTTGCTTACGCTCAATTAATTTGGCAACTTTAGCAACCAAGTCTTTCTTAAGGGTCACTTGATTCCAATCCACCTGATTAACGGCATCAGGAGCATTGTAGCTATTCATGGCACGCTTAACATCCGATTCCGTGTAGTTTCCGTCTTCACCTGTTGCAACCATCTTACTACGCTGGAATTCTTGTCCCAACTGCATGAAACACATCCCTTGCATACTTAGATTAAGAGCATTTGCCAAGTAGATACGTTTTTCAATATCTTCTGGCGAATCATGTGGATGCAAATGATGCATAAGATCATTCAAATTGTAATTGTCATGAGCTTCAATATAGTTGAGAACCTGACCCGGCATGAGGTAGTTTACAAAACCACGGCTACCAAGCAGACTCTTGGCGATCTGGTCTTCCAATGGGGCTCCAGACACATAACCGTTACTGATGTGTCCATAGACTTCTGCCCCTTTAACGGCGTCACGCGCATTGTCATTGAAAAATCCGATTCTAGGCATCAAGGCTGCATTATCCTTCTTGCCCTTTTGATCCACAGGAAGACCAATTCCCATATCCCATCCTTCACCATATAGAAGAATCCTAGGATCAATATCATCCATGGCCGAACGAATGGCATTCATAGTAGCAACATCATGCAAACCCATAAGGTCAAAACGGAAACCATCCACTCCAAATTCTTCTGCCCAATAGGTCAAAGAATCAATCATATACTTACGGTACATTTCCTTTTCACTGGCTGTTTCATTTCCACATCCTGACCCGTCTTGGAAAGACCCATTGTCATGCATACGGTAGTAATAGGCCGGCACAGACAGTTGGAAGGGAGAGCTGTAAGAAGAGTAAGTATGGTTATAAACCACATCCATGATGACCCCAATGCCTGCCTCATGGTAGGCCTGAATCATCTTCTTAAGCTCTAAAATTGGTGCCACGGGATTCTTTTGATCAGCAGCAAATTGACGATCTGGGACATTATAATTCTCAGGATCATACCCCCAGTTATAGAGAAGCTTCCCATCTTTATCGTAGGTTTTATGGTGATCAAAGACCGGTTGCAACTGGACATAATTGTAACCCATGCGTTTGAGGTAATCAAAACCAGTCACATCTCCTTGGGCATTTTTAGTCCCTTTCTGACAGGCACCCAGGTATGTCCCTCTATAGGACTTCTTAACACCAGACGTCTCTGAGATTGAGAAATCACGGAGGTGCATTTCACAGATAACGGATGAGCAAGCATTTTCATTACGCCAGCTCGCTTTTTGCTTCGTAACCTTTTCATACCCTCTTGGTACAAGTCGCTTAGGATCGACCACTAAACTTTTTTTATTATCTAAGCTAAGGGCGATGCTATAAGGGTCTCTCGTATCCTGATAGAAGCTTTCCTCATGATAAACACGAAACTGGTAGGCTACCCCATCCAAATCCTTTTTGACAGTGGTACTCCAAACACCGTGAGTATTCATCTCATGACGATCCTTATTGACACTGGTTCCTCGGCTCATCTTAATGACCTTAGGATTTTTACTGCCCTTTTTAAAAAGTAAGAGCTGCACACGACGAGCTAGTGGTGACCAAAGGCGAAACTCTGTAGCCCCTTTTTCATACTTATGCCCTAACCAACCTTGAAAACCCCACTTTTGATCAAATTCCTGTCTACGAAGAGCCATATCAAAGGCATGCTGGTCGCGACCTTCAAAACTATGGCTAGTCAAGGCTGCCTGTTTAGAATAATAAACCGTTGGATCACCTTCAACTATCCAAATAGCATTGGGAGCATCCCCTAGGAAGCGTCGGACACGATAATCATGTGTTTGCCTCGACCAGTCTTCCGTTTTGACCAAAAGATTGACAGAATCAATAAAACGATTGGAGGGAGAAGTAACCTGACCAACAAGGCCAAAATCATCCTCACGTGAAAAATGGGCCTCTTCGCCCCAATAACCATCTAGCCACTTCCACATACTATATCGGGAATAGTCGCCATGCATACTATGAAAATGAACGGTTAATAAATTGTCCATTTTTTAACTCCTTAGTTTTTATTACTCACTTTTTCTCCTATTATAGCAGAAAAAGTTCGTTTTGTAAGCGTTCTTATGGAATATTTTGCAATTTTTTGGTCTATTTTGAACATAAAAAAGAATGAGAAAACAAATAGCAAAATACTCATTTTTCTCATTTCTTTTGTCTGTTCTAATTCCTTTCAAAACCAGTCTTATGACTCTTTTCAGTTCATTATTCTTGAGTCATCAAAACCTTACGGGGTTTGGTGCCTTCAGCCGGTCCGATAACACCGGCTTCTTCCAATTCTTCCATTAAACGAGTGGCACGGTTGAAACCAACTGACAGACGTCGCTGAATCATGGAAGCACTGGCTTTTTGTGTTTCAAGGACCAAAGCCTTAGCTTCTTCAAAGAGAGGGTCTCCTTCTGAGCTACCACCATTGGCAGACGAACCTCCACCAAAATCATTCTCAGAAACTTCACCAGGGTCAAAGCTCTCATCGTAGTCAGCAGAAGCCTGATCCTTGATAAAGGTCACAATACGTTCCACGTCATCATCAGAAATAAAGGAACCTTGTAGACGAACAGGGTGGTTCTCATCAATCGGTTTGAAAAGCATATCCCCACGTCCGAGTAGCTTTTCTGCCCCATTTTCATCTAAAATGGTACGACTATCTGTTCCCGAAGACACCGCAAAGGCCACACGAGAAGGCACATTGGCCTTAATTAAACCAGAGATAACATCAACCGACGGACGTTGAGTGGCGAGAATCATGTGAATTCCCGCAGCACGCGCTTTTTGTCCCAGACGAATGATGGCATCTTCCACTTCCTTACTGGCTACCATCATCAAGTCAGCCAGCTCATCAACGATAACCACAATTAAAGGCAGGGGAATCTGTTTTTCTTGGGATTGGGCATTCCAATCTTCAACCTTGGCATTGTAGCCAGCAATGTTACGTACGCCAAACTTACTAAAGAGTTCGTAACGATTTTCCATCTCATCTACCACTTTTTGAAGAGCCTTGGCAGCCTTACGTGGGTTAGTTACCACAGGGATAAGGAGATGAGGAATATCATTGTAAACAGAGAGCTCAACCATCTTAGGATCGACCATGAGGAACTTAACCTGGTCAGGACGAGCCTTCATAAGAATACTAGAGATAATTCCGTTAACCGCAACCGATTTACCAGAACCTGTTGACCCAGCCACCAACAAGTGAGGCATCCGTCCCAAATCAAAGCTACGAGCCGAGCCATCAACTGCCTTACCGAGAGGAACTTCCAAGAGCTTATTAGGATCCGTCTTGGACTGTTCCCAAAGTTCACGGAAAGAAACCGTCGCAATCTCAGAGTTAGGCACTTCGATCCCAACCAAAGATTTTCCAGGAATAGGGGCCTCAATACGGACATCTTTCGCAGCTAGAGCCAGAGCCAAGTCATCCGCTAGATTTGAAATGCGGTTAACACGAACCCCGACAGCAGGCTTGACCTCGTACTTGGTCACTGACGGTCCAATTTCGGCTCGCTCAACCTTGACGTCAATATTGAAACTCTTGAAAGTATCCTCTAAGATTCGAATATTCTTACGAACGATGTTTTTCTCTTTAGATTGACTCTTAGGCTTATCAGGTGCAAAGAGGTCTATCTGAGGTAATTTATACTGTAAGAGCTCCTTCGGTGTGAAATCAACCTCGACAGGTGCATCATCTCCCTCAACAACCATAGATGGCGGAAACTCCTCGGTTGGCACATCCTCTGGATAAGGTGCATAATCTTCTTGGAAATCCTCATAATCCTCTGGAGGGAGATTATCATAGTAGTCCTCAGAGGCATAATCACTGATTTCAGGTTCAGGTGCAAAAATCTCAGTTTCTTGTGGTAACTCCTCTGCGGCATCATCTAAGATTTCTCCCGTCTCCTCGTCAACAGTTAAATCAGCCAGACGCTCAGCTTCGGCACGTTCTTCCGCCTCACGTTCTTTCTGAGCCTGACGTTCTGCCTTCTTTTCCTGACGTTGAGCCGTCCGTTCCAAACGCTTCTCAGCCCCTTTCTGCCAAGCTTCCTTAGTATACTCCATGATATCCAAGACATCCCAAGGGCTAAGAATGAAAGCACCCAAGAGAATGATCAATACGCCAATCATGAAGCTACCGATATTTGAAAAGAGGAAGGAAATCGGTTGGTATAGGAGAGCCCCTAACATACCACCACCCGCAAAACGAGCTACTTGCACACTGACCAGTTCCCCAAAAAGCAAGTCCTTGGTACCAGGGAAAATATCCAAACCACTCATGCGTTCTAGACTAAAGAGATAGGCGTGAAACTCCAACAAGAGACCCGCGAAGATCATCCAAAATCCTGTTACGTAGTTACTATGTTTACGTAACCATTTAAAGCCAAAGAGATAAACATAGATAGCAAAAATTAAAGGATAAGCCATACTCCCCACAAATACTCGAAAGAGATTATAGAGGGTAACCCCAAAGAAACCCAATCGAAAGACTGGGAAAATTAAAACAAAGGCAAAAAAGAAGGTCCATAGCATTCGCTTAATCGCCTTCTGTCTGTCTAATTCTGCTTTTGTAAGCCGCTTCTTACTGTTCTTAGAAGCAGTCCCTTTTTTCGTTTTTTTCGTTGTAGCCATAGGTGTATTATACCACGTTTTTAGACATGAAAAAAGAGAGACAGGTCTCTCCTTAGTTTGAAGACAAAGTATTCTTTTGAGACTTTCCTTCTTTTGACATTATTCTTCAATTAATGATGTTGAGTGAACCGGACGATTCTTACCATCCGGATCAATATATTGGATAGCTTGGTTGATAGCGATAGGAGCTTCACCCATTCCCACAGCAATCAAATCAATCTTACCCTCATATTCTGCCGCATCACCAATAGCATAAACACCTTCTTGTGAGGTTTCAAACTGCGCATTAACAGTAACGCTAGAGCGTTTGTAATCAACATTCCAGTTACGAAGGTTTTTATTGTTGGTTGAGAAGCCAAAGCTAACAATAAGGGCATCAAGTGGTAATTCCACAAACTCATCTGACTTAACTTTTTGAACGGTCAAACTTTGGGCAAGACCATTTTCACCCTTAATTTCAAGTGGCACATAAGGCGTCATCACATTAACTGACGATTGATGAAGAAGCTCTACACTATGCTCATGGGCACGAAAGGCATCACGACGGTGAATCAAAGTCACGCTCTCAGCAATCCCATCCAAGTGATTAGCCCAGTCAACAGCTGAATCTCCACCACCAGCAATCACAACCTTCTTGCCGGCAAATTGGTCAAGACTATGCACATTATAGAACAAGTTATTGTCCGCATAATCTTCTTCATTGTCCACACCCAAAGGACGGGGAGCGAAGGCACCATTCCCACAAGCAATGACGATAGCCTTAGACAAGTGTTGGCCCTTACTAGTAGCAATTGTGAAGATGCCTTCTTTCTTTTCAAAGGTTTGCACTTCTTCTTTCAAATGAATGCTGACACGATCTTCAAAACGCTTAAGTTGAGTCAAGAGATTTTCTGTCAATTCCGCACCTGTCGTTTGCGGAAAGGCTGGAATATCGTAGATCTTCTTCTCTGGATAGAGAACGGCAGGTTGTCCACCAAGCTCTGACAGACTCTCAATAATATTAACAGTCATACCACGTAGACCGGCGTAAAAGGCAGCCCAAAGTCCTACTGGCCCACCACCGATAATGGTAATATCGTAAATCTTTTCTTCTGACATTTTATTTCCCTTCTGCTTTTATATCTTCTAAAATCTGACGTTCTTCATCCGTAAAGTCATAGTTTTCCAAGAGGTCTGGTCGACGCTCCCAGGTCTTACGCAAACTCTGTTCCATACGCCAACGTCGAATATTGACGTGGTGCCCTGACAAGAGAACATCTGGCACCTTCATGCCACGAAACTCAGCTGGGCGCGTGTACTGTGGAAATTCCAAAAGCCCTGATGAGAAACTATCATCCTTATGACTAGCTTCCTTACCTAAAACTTCAGGAATCAAGCGGACAGTCGCATCTACAATAGTCATTGCAGCCAACTCTCCCCCAGTTAAGACAAAATCTCCCAAGGAAATCTCATCCGTCACTAAGGTTTTGATGCGCTCATCATAGCCCTCATAGTGACCACAGATAAAGACCAATTCCTCTTCTTGCGCCAATTCTTCTGCATAGGCCTGATCAAAGGTACGACCCGCAGGATCTAAGAGAATAACGCGAGGTTTTGTGACGTCTAACTTGTCAAAGGTATCAAAAATTGGCTGGGCACGTAGCAACATACCTTGACCGCCACCGTAAGGTTCATCATCTACGTGACGAGCCTTCTCAGCATTTTCACGAAAATTGTGATAGTTGATTTCTAGAAGGCCCTTATCCTTTGCCTTACCAACAATGGAATGCTCTAAGGGAGCAAACATATCTGGAAATAGGGTCAAGATATCAATCTTCATCGTCTAATCCTTCCATGAGCTCAACCTCAATACGACCAGCTGCAACATCAACATCGAGAACTACAGGTGGGATGTATGGCAAGAGCAAATCTTTCTTACCTTTACGTTTTACTACCCAAACATCATTAGCACCCGGTTGGAGAATCTCTTTGACCTGACCAATCAAAGTATCACCTTCGTAAACATCAAGGCCAATGATTTCATGGTAGTAAAATTCCCCATCATCAAGGTCTGTTAGGTTTTCCTCAGCAATCTTGAGGTTACAACCCTTATACTTCTCCACATCATTGATATGGTAAAGCCCCTTAAACTTAACGATATCAAAGTTTTTATGTTTACGGTGACTCGCAATCTCAACATCCATGATGTAATTGTCTTTGTCATCAAAAAGGGCTAAGACACTCTTCTTCTTAAAACGCTCATCCGCAAAATCTGTTACAGACAAAACACGAAGTTCCCCCTGCAAGCCCTGTGTATTCACAATCTTTCCAACGTTATAGTATGTCATTGAATTTCCTTATTATATGTTTTCTTATTCAAATGAAACCACGACTCGACCAACTGCTTGGCATCGTCTGATAACCATCACAAAACAAACATTTTACATCAGGTCAAGGTCTTGTCATTTATGATTTTAAAGTGGTATAAAATGTCTGGCCTAGGCCAGTCAACCCCTCTATTTTATCAAAAAGGACACAAAAAAACCAGCTTTCTCTAGCTGGCACTTATAGTCCGTACGGGATTCGAACCCGTGTTACCGCCGTGAAAAGGCGGTGTCTTAACCCCTTGACCAACGGACCATAATCTGTGTCTCTACCCTCAAGTAGAACTGGGGTAGCTGGATTCGAACCAACGCATGAGGGAGTCAAAGTCCCTTGCCTTACCGCTTGGCTATACCCCAAAAGACTCTTATTATTCTACAGAAAAACTAGTTGGCTGTCAACACTTTTTTTAACTTTTTTCAAAAAAAGCAACCGGAAATACCGATTGCTAGGAGTTAGGAGATTTCATCATCTAAGCGAACTTAGATAGATGATATGAGGTCGCTTCAACCTCATATGAAAAAAGAAAAGTTTTAGGATGACTTCATTATATGTTTTACTAGAAATAAAGTCAAAAGATTTGACTTGCAAAATCCGAGTAAGGGGTAAGAATTATGATAACTCTCCCTAGCCTCTAAATAACAAGGTTAGTTGATAACTTTATTCATCATCCTGTGAAACCAAATGATGTCTAAAGGCATAAACGACAGCCTGAGTACGGTCATCAACATTAAGTTTTCCTAGGATATTAGACACGTGAGTTTTAACGGTTTTCAATGAAATGAATAGCTCGTTAGCAATGGTCTGATTGTCATACCCCTTAGCCAAAAGTGCCAGGATATCACGTTCACGTGCCGTCAAGTCGTCGTGTAGGTCCGGGTGGCTATCGTGGTATTTAATCTTATTGTCCACCTCTGTTTCGATAGCTTCTTCACCACGGTAAACCTTACGGATACTATTGAGAATTTCTGCCGCACTGCTAGTTTTAAGCATATAACCTTTAGCACCAGCTTCAATGACTGGATAAATTTTTTCATTGTCCAAATAGCTAGTCAAAACCAAGATCTTGGCCTCTGGCCATTCTTTGAGCAATTCCAAAGTCGCTTGAACACCATCTAATTCAGGCATGACAAGGTCCATTACGACGACATCTGGACGAAGTTCCAGGGCAAGGTCAACACCTTCTCGGCCATTGCTCGCTTCTCCAACCACTTCGACATCTCCTTGGAGATTCAGGAAACTCTTAAGGCCTAAACGGACCATCTCATGGTCATCGACCAAAATCACATTTATCTTATTCGACATTGTCTTCTCCTCTTAATATCGGCACACGAACATCAATAGATGTTCCTTTACCTGTAGCAGATAGGAACTGCACAGTTCCCGCCATTTCATCGACACGCTCCTGGATATTTTTCAGTCCATAACTCATCTCGTCAGTCGACGCATTTAAATCATAACCAACACCATTATCCAACATTTTCAATTGAATTTCCTGACTATTTTGATAGAGATAAACCTCTATCTGGCTAGCCTTGGCGTGTTTAAGAGTATTAGAGATAAACTCTTGGGCAATCCTAAAGAGATTATTTTCAATACGCTTAGGCACTTTCTTAACCATATCCTTGTAGACGACATGGATATTGGATTTATCGGTTAATTCCTTAAGAATCATCTGCAAGCCTTCTTGCAAGGTCTTGTTCTCAAGCTCTGTCGGACGAAGATGCAAAAGCAAGACACGCATATCGTTTTGAGCGTCCGTCAGCATGGCCTCAACCGCCTGAATTTGATTATGCAAATCTTCTTTACTTAGCTGGTCCGCCATCTGAGAAACACCAGATAGGATCATACTAGCCGCAAAAAGCTCCTGACTAACGGTATCGTGAAGGTCACGAGCAATACGTCCTCGCTCCTTCTTAATAATATCACGGCTTTGAAGAGCTTGGGCATTCTCAGTTTTCTGCAAGTCCTTAGTCAATTTACGCATCTTATGAGATAAACGCATCATATTCTTGTCTAACTCAATATCTCCCTGACGTTTGACTGGTTGATTATTGATAATGCGGCGCAAATCCTGATTGACTGATCGCATACTGTTATCATTGGCAATGGCCCAAAGAATATAAAGCAAAATGAGCAAACTCAGAACTACAAAAAACATGTTAAAAAGGAAATGGAAGACCTGAGACAGATTACCAAAAACCAATGAAAAGTTAAGGTTAAAGCTATCCATAACCACTAGGGTGACGCCAACCAGAACGACAACTGAATAAATCAGAATCAAAAATAGGTACTGTTTCTTCATTTGCGACGTACCTCCACTGGTCCAGCTCCCACATTGAGAATCAATTTCACTGTTCGATGAGCATGTTCATACTCCGTCCCCTGCAAGGTCAATCTTTCGTAACGGAGGTCGTACTCATCTTCATTGAAGAAGGTGACAGAGCTATAAATCGCTGATATATTGAGCTTGACGGAAACATCGATTGGTACCAAGATAGTCGTCGGACCATAAAGTTTCTGCAAAATCACAACATTATCTCGCCCCGAGACGATAACCTGGGTCAAATCAATCACATCTGTCCCAAAGAAACGAATGATATTGATATCATCAAAGTCATAGCGATCACTGACAGGTTCCATCCGAGTTCCAATCCACTGATTTCGCACAGCCTGAGGATCCAAGTCGTCTTCCTTGAATTGAATGAGAGCGTAGCGATTCTTTTTCTTGACCTGTGAAAAATGGTTAATCATGACATAGGCCACACCCACTAAAATCGCAAGCACCACATAGATATTCCACATGGAAACCAGAAAAAGTGAGATCAAACAGATGGTCAAGACAAAGTCACTTTTGGATTCTTTATTAAAAAAGCGAACCGCTAACAAGGTTAAAACCAATATGAAAATAAAACTAGTAATATCATTATTAAAAATGGTAATCAGGCCCAGAGTCAAAAGCAGGGCTTCCACCACTAAGAAAAAATTAAATTTGGTCATAAGGACCTCTCAAATAAAAGTATACAGGCTTCATTCTATCAAATTTTAAGGTAATTGACAAAAAGACCCAGTTTGAGCACTGAGTAACCAAGATAGAAAAGGGGCAGAAGAAAGCAAAAAAGTGCCTCCATTACAGGAAACACAGTCTTTCATTCAAAAATCTTAATCGTCAGTATCGTCCATTTTGCTTCTTATCATTAGCACTGTACTTCTGATTTCCTCCAGTATGACACGCTGCTCTGCTAATTCTTTCTTAAGCTCGGCTAATTTTCGTTCAGTCTGACGACCTGACCGCACAAAAATATTATTAAGAGAGCTAGTTAACAACCCTAGAGTGGCAATCCCACTAAACATGAGAATAACAGCGACTGCCTTACCTACAAGCGTTTTAGGGACGATATCTCCATAACCAACCGTAGTCACCGTTGCTACAGACCACCAAATAGCATCTATAAAATTATGGTGTTCTACTCGGGCAATAACAGCACTACTGATAAGAATGATAATACTATTAACCGAAAGTAGAAAATAAAAGCCATTTCTGCGATTGATACGATTGGAAATATGCTTGAGCTTGCTACTCAAACCAATTAAACGTGAGAGTTTAGCCAACCTGGCAAAGCGTCCCACTCTTGAAAAACGGAGGAAGGTAAAGACTTCATTATAGGGAATAATAGCCAACAAGTCCAACACATGTGCTTTAACAAAGATTCGCTTACGAGGTGCTAAGGAGAAACGAATCGCATAATCAATGGCAAATATGAGCGTTATAGACTGATCTATCACTCTAAAAGGTCGCCTTCCAATTGAAATTAAGCCAACTAAATCAAAGATAACCAAGCCAATGGAAATCAGGGCTAGGACCGTCATGACAATATCGTAGGTAATGATATACCTTCTCAGTTTTCTACGGTTTCTCATAGCGTCTCTCCTATTATGTGATGTCTTCATTATAAAAGAATCTCTGACCTCTGGCAAGCAGGCTTTTTAGGCTATCGACAAGATCTCTAGGTAGCAAAAAAGAGAGATTAAATAACCTCTCTTCATTATGTCTAAGTTTTTTAATCTATTGTAGTTCTGTGTGAGTAGCCTCTGTCGAGGTTTCAGTGCTTGAAGTTGTACTGTCAGTACTTGAGCTTGTTGATGACGAATGTGTCGTACTACTTGAGCTAGACTGAAGGTTTGAACTTGCTGTTGCAACCGAAACATAGAGAATCACTGTACCATCAACACTTGTACCAGCTTGTGGATCTTGATAAAGGACCTCCGTACTGCTAGGAATCTTATCCTTATCTAATTTAGCACCAGTATTATAGTCGTGGTACTCTATGCTACTACTTGAGATATTCTTACGATTCAAGGTTTGAACTGCTGTTGAAACCGTTAAACCAGTCACATCAGGCATGGTAACTGTCTTAGGAGTTGCCACACGGAACTTAATCTTAGCCTTACTATCCTTAGGATTGAAAGACTTGTTTTTCCCTGGACTTTGAGATAGGATTTCTCCCTCTTCAGCACTGTCGTCTTCGACATGCTGAATATCAATTTGGTCCTCAGAAACACCATAATTCGAAGTTAAGTCCTCAATGGCATCCTTATAGTTTTTACCCTTGTAGTCTTTCAAAGCGAAACCTTTACTACCAGAAGAAACATAGACATCAATGCTTGATCCTTCTTTTCGTGTGGTTCCAGCTATAGGATCGGTCTTGATGACCTTACCCGTATCGACAGAGTCATCTTCCACTTCTTTGACTTCTCCTACCTTAAATCCAGCACCCTCAATTTTAGTCTGAGCTATGGACAACTCCTGACCGACCACATTAGGTACTTGGACATTATCAGGATTGGTAAAGACTAAATAGGCAAAGATGATAATACCAATAAAGACAAGTCCTAGAAAAACCTTGAGTAAGGTTGAGAAGAAGTTCTTCTTCTTTTTCTTCTTAGCTGGTGTCGTTTTTTTCCTTGGTTGTTTACTTGGAGCAGGTGTAGGCTCTGATGGTTCAGCAGCAACCGCCTTTTTCTCAAGACTTGCTGATGGAACTGGATCAACCTTCGGCAAGGTCTTGGTATCCGTCATATCATCAAAGACTACCTTGGCATCACGTCGATGACTAGGATGCAAACTCGTTACCAAGTCACGGCTCATTTCCAAAGTACTATTGTAACGATTTTCTAGTTTTTTGGCTGTTGCTCGAATAACCACATTTTCCAAAGCTTGGGGAACGTTACGGTTCTCTGCCAAAATCGATGGTAGTGGTTTTTGGAAATGTTGGAGTGCAATGGTTACTGCACTATCGCCATCATAAGGAATATGACCTGTCAACATTTCAAAAAGCATAATACCCATAGCATAGATGTCACTTTGGATAGTCGCTTTAGATCCACGAGCCTGCTCTGGTGAGAGGTAGTGGACAGAACCCAACATAGAGTTCGTTTGAGTTAGACTGGTCTCTGCAAAGGCAACCGCAATTCCGAAGTCTGTGACCTTGGCTGTACCGTCCTTAGTTAAAAGAACGTTTTGTGGCTTAAGGTCACGGTGGATAATGCCCTTTTGATGGGCAAGAGTCATGGCGGAAAGGACCTCCCCCATGATACGCACAACATCTTGGTTAGAAAGTGGCGCATGGTCTTGAATGTATTTCTTCAAGTCCGAACCGTCCACATACTCCATCACCAAGAACTGCTGGCCGTCTTCTTCGCCAATATCTCGGATAGCAACGATATTAGGATGACTGAGTTCTGCCATGGCACGCGCTTCACGTTGGAAACGGGCCACAGCCACCTGATCAGTTTGGTAATTGGTACGAAGTACCTTAATAGCCACTTTTTCATTATCCAGAATCAGGTCATTAGCCAGATAAACATCCGCCATACCACCACGTCCGATAGATTTAAGGATTCGATAACGTCCAGCAAATAATTTGCCAACTTGGATCATTATCCTTCCTCACTTTCTATCTTAATGAGAGCAACGGTAATATTATCAAGTCCACCTGCCTCATTGGCTGCAGCTACCAAACGACTCGTTTTTTCTTCGACGAAACCAGGGCTGTTGACAATATGAACAATCTGTTCGACTGAAATCATGTTGGTCAAACCATCTGAATTGGCCAAAATATAGTCCCCTGGTTCCAATTGTTGAACACCAAGGTCAGCCTCAATCGGAGCAGCTTGCCCAATAGATTGCGTAATGATATTACGTTGTGGGTGAACCGCTGCTTCTTCTTCGGTCAACTGACCAGCCTTGATAAGAGCATTGACCAAAGAATGGTCATTCGTCAATTGCTTATACTCACCATTACGGATAAGGGCAATACGTGAATCCCCAACATGGGCGAAAATCACAGCATTATCAACAAAGGCAAGAACCTCGATAGTTGTTCCCATTCCCTTATATTCTTCGTTTTGGCCAAGTTCATAAATTTTACGATTTTCTGCATCAATGGCAGCAATCATCCAATCACGAATCTGACTCAACTCACGAAAATCAGTGTTAATCCAGTCTCGACCAAGATCAGTCACTGACATCTCACTGGCAATATTTCCAGCACGGTGTCCGCCCATCCCATCTGCAACAACGACAAGGGTAACACCAGCTTGGTTGACAAATTTATTAACAAAATCTTGGTTATTTGACCGTTTTTGGCCAATGTCCGTTAATAATGATATTTCCATAGTTTTCTTTCTGACTTGCGTCAGCATTTCCTCCTCTGTAACCCTAAGCTTTTTTACGCAACTGTGCGATGAAAAAACCATCAGTTAGATACTGTTCGGGGGTAATTGCCAAACAGCCATTGACCACGATGTCTTTACATGGATGGTCTAAGGCAACTTGCTCAAAATCAGGATGGCTCTCAAGAAAGGCTTGAATCACCTCTTGATTTTCTTCTGCTATGATGGTGCAAGTACTATATGTTATTATACCACCTTTTCGTAGGGTTTGACAAACGCTGGATAGGATATCCAACTGCACAGCCTTAAGGGACTCAAAGTCTTGGAGATCCTTGTTATATTTGATATCGGGTTTCCGACGAATGAGCCCAATTCCCGAACAAGGTGCATCCACTAATATCTTGTCAAAACTATCAGCGGCGAAGACTTGATGTACCTGACTAGCATCCAATTTCTGAGTCTTAACCTTGTCAGCTAATCCAAGACGTTGAGCATTTTCTTCGATAAGAGCAAGCTTATGATCATAGAGGTCAAGCGCCGTCACATGTCCACTCGTCAAATATGAGGCCATATGTACCGTCTTACCACCAGGTGCCGCACAGGCATCCAGGATTTCTTCCTCACCTTGAATCCCTAAAGTTGGTGCAACCAGTTGACTGGTCTCATCCTGAATGGTCAACAAGCCCTCTTTAAAATAATCTGTCCCAGCAAAGTAACCTGAAGACTTAACAAGCCCGACTGGGGATAATACTGAACACTCAGCCCCAGTGGCCTCCGCAATCTCTTCCAAACGTGACGCATCCGTTACACGCACACTAGCCTTGTTTCTCACAAAAAGGCTTTGGAAAATAGCAAGGGCACGATCCTCTCCATACTGGTCGATAAGTTTTTTAACCAACCATACAGGTAGAGAATACTGAACAGAATAGCGTTTATTGACACGTTTGATTGTGCTTGGATCTGGCAAAGGCTGGCTAGATAGTTTACGAAGAACCGCATTGACCAGCTTCTCAGCCCCCTTTTTATTGCCACGATTTTTGGCAATAGAAACGGCATCATTAACCACCGCATGAGCTGGAATCTTATCTAAATAGGCCAACTGATAGAGACTCAAAAGTAATAAGTCATAGACCCAAGGTTCAAGCTTGTCACGGTCCTCGATGACATGGGCTAGGATCCACTCCAAAGTAATCTTACGAGCCACGGTCCCATAGACAATTTCCGTCACCAAGGCCTTGTCCTTATCTGTCAGATGCGACTTGCTCAGATGGGCATTGAGAGCAATATTTGAGTAAGCTCCTTCCTGGAAGACTTCTTCTAAGACTTCAAGTGCCTGTCCACGGGCTGTTTTTTTCCAATCATTGGCCAAATGCATCACCTACTTCAAGATTGCGTCCGACCCCATTAAGGAAATCAGCAATAGCCATACGAGGCTTTCCAGCAGGCTGAACTGTCTTAAGTGAAATGGCTCCCTGACCAGTCGCAACTACCAAACTCTTCTTGGTCTTTTCAATGATATGACCAGCCTGTCCTTGGCCTTCTACCAAGTCCGCTTCATAAATCTTGAAACGTTTGCCGTCAAGCAAGGTATGTGCCACAGGCCATGGATACATGCCACGGATTTGATTGAAGATGTCACGAGCCGGCTTGTTCCAATCAAGGCGCTCCTCTTCTGGACTAATATTTGGCGAAAACGTTACCTGACTGGCATCTTGAGGAACAGGTTTGATTTCTCCAGCAATGTAGGCAGGCAAGGTCTCGAGCAAAAGGTCACGACCCAAGACGGCCAATTTTTCAAACATGCTACCAACATTATCCTCGTCAAGAATTGGCAAGGACTTTTGGCTAACCATGTCACCAGCGTCCATCTCCTTGACCATTTCCATAATTGTCACACCTGCTTCTGCATCCCCATTGATAATGGCATAATGAATAGGTGCCCCACCACGGTATTTTGGCAAGAGAGAAGCGTGGACATTCACCGCAAAATCCATGCTATTAAGCAACTTGCTTGGTAAAAATTGTCCATAAGCTGCAGTAACAATCCCATCAGCACCAAGCGCCATCAATTGCGCCATTTCTTCTGACCCTGACAATTTTTCCGGTTGATAAATTGGCAAGTCATGCGCCAAGGCTACTTCCTTGACCGGTGTCATGCGAATTTCTTTTTTACGGCCGACAGCACGGTCTGGTTGCGTCACCACAGCAACAATATCGTAACGCTCATCTGTCAAAAGTCCTTCCAGCACAGTCGCTGAAAAGGCAGGCGTTCCCATAAATACTAATTTTGTCATATTCTTCCTTTTCTAGATTAGGTAAAATTCTGAGGTTCGTGATCGATAATCAAACGCAGGTCCTTGTTTTCAGGTTCCTGAGTCATGTCAAGGACCCTATTAAGCGTTTCTTCCAAGTTATCCTCAAAACGGTATTTGATAATAATCTGATAATGATAAAGGTTATGTGTTCGGGCAATAGGCTTAGGCGTTGGCCCCAGGAAGGTCACCTTGTCTGACAAGTACTCTCTTAAATAAGCCATAACCTCATAGCTCTTGCGGACGACAAACTCTTCATCCTTGTGAGAAAGCGTGATTCCTACCGTATAAAAATATGGCGGATAGGCCAACTGACGTCGAATCCCCATCTCATAGGCATAGAAAGCTTCATAATCCTGTTGTTGCGCAAACCGAATGGCATAATGACTAGGATTATAGGTTTGAATAATAACTTCCCCTTCCTTGTCAGCACGACCAGCACGACCAGCCACCTGAGTCAAAAGTTGGAAGGTACGCTCAGCCGAACGAAAATCTGGTAAATTAAGCGATGTATCTGCATTCAAGACCCCTACCAAGGTAACATTTGGGAAATCCAAGCCCTTGGCAATCATCTGAGTCCCAAGCAAAATGTCAGCCTTACCATTTCCAAAAGTCTCTAAGAGTTTCTCGTGAGCACCTTTCTTACGTGTCGTATCAACATCCATACGAATCACTCTGGCTTCTGGCAAGAGTTCCGTTAACTGGTCATAAGCCTTTTGTGTCCCAGTCCCATAATAGCGAATCTGACGACTCTGACAGTTAGGGCAGACATGTGGTATTGCTTTTTGAAAATCACAATAGTGGCAATTCATGGTCTTGGTATCCATGTGCAAGGTCAGTGAAATATCACAATTCGGACAATCATCCACATAGCCACAGTCTCGACACATGACAAAAGAGGAATAGCCACGACGATTCAACATCAATACGACTTGTTCCTTACGTGCCAAACGTTCCCTGATTTTTTCCAAAAGAGGTGGCGTAAAATTACTCGCCTCTTGACGGCCCACAAAATCCTTGAAGTCCACCACTTCCACCTGCGGAATTTTAGCATTAGGATTAGCCCTTTGTGTCAACTCAAGAAAATGGTAAACCCCTTTCTGAGCTCTCGCCCGTGTCTCAATAGAGGGTGTTGCTGACCCAAGGACAAGCACAGCTCCATGACTCTTAGCCCTAAGCAAGGCAACATCTCTAGCATGATAGCGAGGATTGGACTCTTGTTTATAAGTAGCCTCATGTTCCTCATCGATAATGATTGCCCCGATATTGTCCAAAGGAGCAAAGATAGCCGAACGCGCTCCTACCACAACCTTGGCCTGACCAGATTTAACCTTACGCCACTCGTCAAATTTCTCACCGTCTGACAAGCCTGAATGCATAATCGCCACCAAGTCCCCAAAACGTGAAATGAAGCGATTGGTCATTTGGGGTGTTAGGGAAATCTCTGGCACCAAGACAATGGCGGTTTTTTCCATAGCCAGGGTCCTCTCGATAAGATGCAGGTAGACCTCGGTCTTACCTGATCCCGTCACTCCTTCCAATAAGAAAGGTTTGCCACCTTGTCCAATTTGGTGCGTCATTTTTTCAACAGCATGTGCCTGTTGAGCATTGAGCTCAAGAAAATCTGTCTTTTCTACCTTTTCAAAGTAGCTATCGGCACGATTGACCTCAACTTCGGTGATGACCAAGGCACCAGCTTCAATGAAAAACTTAACCACATCTCGTGAAAAAAGCTTGTGGAGATCCGTCAACTTGCCAGACCCACTCTTTTCTAGCAAGAAGTCTCGCAACTCCAATCGTTTCTTAGCCCTTTGCGAAATAGCCAAAGTCTCGAGAATACCCTTTTGAACACTATAATGCTTCTCAGTCTTAATATTCTGCTTATCTTTAGCAAGGTAATCAACCGTTACATGCCCAGACTGGACCAGACGAGGAATGGCTTGACGTTGTACCTCTGACAACTGCGAGAAAAGAATATGATTCTGCCCTTGAAGGAGAGTCGCTTTTTCCTCTTCACCCAGTTTATCAGTTGCCATGATAACCTTATCGTACTGCGAATTAAGGAGACCGGGTAGCATTGATTTCAAGATGGAAATCTTATAAGAAAAGACCGTATGTCGCATCTGATCAGCCAAATCCAGCTGTTCCTGATTAAGCACTGGCTCATAATCTAAAAGCTCAGCGATGGGTTTTAGTTCAGGAAGATCTCTTAAATTTTCCTGATCTTCCAAGCCAATAATAAAACCTTGAAGTAGACGATTTCCTTTACCAAAAGGCACATGAACCCGCATACCGATGGCGATTTGTTCTTGCATGGCTTCCGGTACCAGGTAACTATAAGGTCTGTCCGTCTGCATCAGAGGAACGTCGACAATAATATGTGCTACTAAAACCATAAATTTCCTCCTGTCACTTCCTTAAGACCAGTATCTTCCAAGCTCAAGAAAATATGAGCTGTCTATTATCGTCATAAAGAAGGAAGCTGAGACACTATGCCTCAGCTCCTCTCTCCTCATAAACCAAAGCAAGACTTTGATTTTAGATTTTATCGCCTTCTTCTTTTTCTTTAGCGATTTGTTCTTTGATTTTACGTTCTTCTTCCTCAGCAGCAAGACGTGCTTGAATCACTTTCAAACGTGCCAATTCACGTTTAGATTCTGGATCTGGGTGGATAGTCACATTACCAGATTCAATCTCTTCAAGGGCTTGAAGGGTTGGTTTTACTGACGTAAACTCTTGAGTTGGTTCAGCACCAGCGGCTAATTCGTGAGCACGTTTGGCTTGCAAAATAACCAATGAATATTTTGAAGGCACTTTATCCAAAAGTTTGTCAATAGAGGGTTTCAACATCATAATTCTATACCTATTCTAATTTATTTATCTGATAATTTCTTTTCTGAAATCATATTACGATAGCGACCAATCACACGGTCAACTCGGAAGTGTTCTGCTTCAATAACACGTTTGACACGCTCAGCAGCCAAAGGCACTTCGTCATTAACAATGGCATAATCGTATTCGCTCATGAGAGCAATTTCTTCACGCGCACGCTCGATACGTTGAGCAATAACTTCCTCAGAATCTGTCCCACGACCAACCAAACGTTCTTGAAGCTCGTTTAAATCCGGTGGTGTCAAAAAGATGAAGACAGCATCTGGGACCTTTTTCTTAACCTGAAGGGCACCTTGAACCTCGATTTCAAGGAAAACATCAATACCTTTATCCAAGGTTTCATTGACATAAGTCAAAGGTGTTCCGTAGTAGTTACCTACATACTCAGCATATTCCAACATTTGACCATTACGAATAAGCTCTTCAAATTCCTCACGTGAACGGAAGAAATAATCCTTCCCATCAACTTCACCAGGACGCTGGGCACGTGTGGTCATTGACACTGAGTATTCAAATTTATGGTCAGGTGTTGAAAAAATTTCCTGACGAACAGTTCCTTTTCCGACACCAGAAGGTCCTGAAAAAACAATCAAAAGTCCACGTTCAGACATGTCTTCTCCTTAAACTAAGATTAAAAATCTTCTTATAACTCACCGTAAAAACAGGAACTAGGAGTTTCTTTCCACGGCTTAGGGGTTGTTCAGTGATTAAGTTACAGCTCACTTTTCAAAGCATGCGTTTTTCCTTACTATTTTACCAATAAAAGTGACTTTTTTCAAGGTGAGGACACCATTAAAAAGAGTGAATCCCTTTTCCCAGTACTCACTCTTTTTAAACACTCTTTTAAACCAAACCAGTCAAGAGACCTTGCATGAATTCTTCTGAATGGAACTCACCAATATCATCAATTTTCTCACCAAAACCAATTAACTTCACTGGAATATCCAACTCTTGGCGAATGGCTAGAACCACACCACCCTTGGCACTACCGTCCAACTTAGTCAAGACAAGGCCTGTAAGAGGTGTGATTTTTGAAAATTCCTTAGCCTGACTAAGGGCATTTTGACCTGTTGATGCATCCAAGGCCAAGAGGGTTTCATGAGGTGCTTCTGGAACCACACGTTTGATAATACGACCAATCTTTTCAAGCTCTGCCATAAGGTTGTCTTTATTTTGCAAACGACCCGCAGTATCAATCATAAGGACATCAACTCCTTCAGCAAGAGCCTTTTCCATACCGTCAAAGACCACTGAAGCTGGGTCAGCCTTCTCAGCACCAGTCACTACTGGCACATCAACACGACGTCCCCACTCAACCAACTGAGCAACCGCTCCTGCACGGAAGGTATCGGCAGCTACCAACATGACTTTTTTGCCTTCTTGTTTGTATTTATGCGCTAACTTACCGATAGACGTTGTCTTACCAACCCCGTTGACACCAACGAAAAGCATGACTGTCAAACCATCTTGGAAATTAATCTGCTCCTTATAGACGTCATCCTTCTCGTAAATGTCCACAAGTTTTTCGATAATCAAGCGTTGCAAATCTTCAGTCTTTTTGACATTTTCAAGGCGGGCTTCATAACGTAAGTCTTCCGTTAATTGCGTTGCAACATTAACACCAACATCGGAAAGAATCAGCATTTCTTCCAATTCTTCGAAGAACTCCTCATCAACACGACGGAAATTCGCAAAGAATTCATTCAAGCGAGCAGCAAAACCTGTACGCGTCTTCTTAAGGGTACGATTGTATTTTTCTTGTTCTGTTTCAGTTTTTGAAGCCTGAACTTCTTCAGGTTTTTCCTCAACTTTACGAGTTTGAACAGCCTCAAAAGTAACCGTTTCACCTTTTTCTGCAGCAGCAGCTACCTGAGCCTTTTTAGCATAGTAATCAGCCATGACATCTGCGAAGTGGTTATCCACAGCGACTTGGCTTTCTTCTGACTCTGATACGCCCTCTGATTCACTTGATGCCTGATTATCAACAGAAAGGTCTTCATCAGACGCTACTTCGCTTTCTTCAACAGATTCTGTAGACGAAATCTCTTCTACTTGAGTCTCTGACTCACTGAGCTGTTCTGCTTGACTTTCACTTGTTTCTTCACTTGTTGACAAGTCTTGATTATCAAGAGCCTCAGTTTCTGAAATTTCCTGTTTTGCTACAGTTTCCTGTGACTGGTTCTCCTCTTGTCCAAATAATCGATCAAATAGACCCATTTGGTTCTCCTTATTTCTCTAGAATATATTTGTGGATGGCCTCAGCCACTCCAGATTCCTCATTAGTTTTTGTCGTTACTGCCTTGGCAACAGCCTTAACCTTAGGAACAGCATTTGCCATAGCTACACCAAGACCAGCCCACTCCAACATGGTCAAGTCATTTTCCTCATCTCCCATAGCCATAACCTGACTTTTATCAAGGGCAAGATAATCAGACAAAAGTTTCAAGCCTACAGCTTTATGAACCCCTTTCGGCATGACTTCAAGGATAATCTCACGAGACTTAAAAACTTCAAAATTCTGGTATAGCTGTTTAGGTAGTTTTTGAATTTGGGCATTCAAAAATGCCTCCTCACAGACCGTAACTACCTTATTATAGACGATATTTTCAGGAATGTCATCAATACTCTCCACATCAACGAAGGTCAAGGTAGGGTTAGCCTGACGATAGAGAGAATGATTGCCTTTACTTGGCACACCATAGACAATGCCATCACTGATGACATCCATAGGGAGCCCTAGAGGTTCGAAGACAGCATAAATCTGCTTTAAATCTTCTCGACTCATCTCTTTCTTTATGAGAATATCCCCATTATTACGCTGAACCAAGCCACCATTGAAGGTCACACTATAGTGCTTATCATCCAACAAGCCCAAATCTTCCAAGATATGAGTAATAGCTGGCAGAGGACGACCAGTCGTAATGACCACATGAACTCCCTTAGCTTCTGCCGCCTTCAGAGCAGCTCTATTTTCAGCTGTTACTTGCTTATCCTTAGTAAAGAGGGTTCCATCTAGGTCCAAGGCTAGTAATTTAATCTCAGACATCTGAGCCCACCAATCCTTCCATGTAGTCAAAGACTGCACCATCTTTATGGTGACCAATCACCTCATCTGCTACTGCCTTAATCTCATCACGCGCATTTTCCGTAGCAACCGCACGACCCGCAAAGGTCAACATCTCCATATCATTGAGATTATCACCAAAGGCTACAACATCTGAAGCCTGACGCCCCAACTCTTGGCAAAGATGGTAAAGACCAAAGCCCTTGTCCACACCTTTAAGGATGATATCCATAGAATCAAAGCCAGTTGTCACAGCTGTCATATCCTCAAAAATCGTGTTGAGGTAGTCACCACGTTCCATGATGGTATCTCCTTGGAACTTAGCAGTTACCTTGAAAATATCATCTGTGACCGCTTCAAGGTCCGTTGCCATGACATTTTCATAGTAACGTTCCATGGCCTTAAGATAGGCTGGATCTGCATCATTTGGTGCATAGGCACCACGACGGCCTGACAAAAGAATTCCCTCACAAGTTGGCAGGGATAAAGTTGTATCTGCAATTTGCAAATAATCCTTAGGTTCTAGCTTGGACTCGAACAAGACCTCACCCTTGTACTGAACCAAGGCCCCATTTTCCGCAATAATCGCAATACGGTCCACAAACCCATCAAAAAGCTCCTCCAAGGCCAAGAGGGCTCGGCCAGAAGCTACGGTAAAAACATAATCTTTAGCTTCACAAGCATCCAAAAGGTTATCCAAACGTGCTTTGTCATAGGCACCAAGATGGTCTAGAAAGGTACCATCCATATCTGTTGCTAAAATTTTCAAAATAATCTCCCTTCAGGTCGAATATACTTGCCCCTATTGTACCAAAAATAGGAATATAAGTTTGGGAAAAGCCAAAGAAATTAGAGAAAATATGGTATTTTACTTGCAAATTCATCATTTTAGTTGTATCATTACGATAGTACAAGAATAATACTATTATACTTTTAGAAAGGAGTCTCTTATGGCTTGGACATTTGATGAAAAATCGCCAATCTATCTCCAAATCGCCTATCGCGTCAAACTGAAGATAGCTTCCAAGGAATTGAGTATGGGACAACAACTCCTACCTGTAAGGGAATTTGCTCAGGAAGCCGGGGTCAATCCCAACACCGTACAAAGAGCCTTCCAAGAACTTGAAAAAGAGGGGCTGGTCTATTCTGCCCGTACCTCTGGTCGCTTTGTTACTGAAGATGAAAAACTTATTGATCAAAAACGACATGAGATTGCCCAAAGTCTCATGAAAAACTTTGTCACTGAGATGGCAGCCATTGGTTTTAGCTCACCTGAAATCAAAGCCATCATTACTGACTACATCGAACAAACAGGAAAGGACTTATAGACCGATGACTGATATTGTAACTCTAACAAATCTCACCAAGACCTATAATGGTATTCCAGCCCTTAGAGATGTAACCATGTCCATCCCGTCTGGTAAAATCATTGGTCTCTTAGGACCAAACGGTAGTGGTAAAACAACTCTCATCAAGATTTTGAATGGCCTCCTTCAACCAACTTCTGGTTTAGTAACTATTAATGGATTTCAGCCATCACCTATCACCAAAGCTCAAGTAGCATATCTACCTGATACAACTTATTTAGATGAGAGTAAGACTATCCAATACTACTTGGACTTCTTCCAAGATTTCTATGCTGACTTCCGCTATCCTCTTGCCTTGCAACTCTTGCAGGATTTAAAGCTCCAGCCTGATTTGCGCCTTAAAGACCTTTCAAAAGGTAACAAAGAAAAAGTTCAGTTGATTTTGGTTATGAGTCGTGAGGCTAAACTCTATCTCCTTGATGAACCTATCGGTGGGGTCGATCCTGCGTCACGTGACTACATCCTTAAAACCATCATCAACCAATACTCTGAAGATGCTTCTGTTATCATTTCAACTCATTTGATTGCAGACATTGAATCCGTCCTAGATGAAGTTATCTTCTTAAAATACGGTCAGATTGAACTTCAAGGGGACGCTGATAATATTCGTCAAGCCCATGGCAAATCAATCGACAAACTCTTTAGAGAGATGTTCCACAACTAGGAGGTATGAGCATGTTTTGGAAATTAGTTAAGTATGAATTACAATCGGTCCGTAAATGGTATCTCGGCATCTATGGTATTGCCATCCTACTCTCAATCCCCTTGGGTTTAATGCTTCAAAAATTTATTTTTGTAACTGAACAGAGCCACCAAGAACCTAGTCTACTCTTTTTTGCTTTCTTCACACTGATGGTTTTTGCCACTATTATTGTTTGGGGAACTATTTATATAGCGACAATAGTCCTTATTATTAGACGCTTTGCAAAGACTGTCTTTGGAAGAGAAGGCTATCTAACCAATACGCTCCCAGTTTCTGCCCACCAATTAATCTTGTCTAAACTCTTGGTAGCCTTTATTTTAGATATCATTTCATCACTCGTTATACTTCTTTCGATTGGAATTATAGCTGCTTTCTGCCTTGATATGAAAGATATCCTCCTAGCTACCAGCTACTTTGGCCAAATCCTAAAAGAGATAGGCGCTTTCTACCTATTCATCCCTTCTACAATCTTGTCAATGATTGCTGGTATCCTTTTCTATTACCTCTGTATTAGTATCGGAAACCTCTTCAACACTAACAAAGTTCTTATGGGATTTGTCGCCTTTTTCGCCATTCAGGCTATCCTATTCTTTATTGGTTTCTTCTTTGGACTCGGTGCAGCCTTGACCGGAGATGCAACATATACTGCAATTAATAACTCGTCATATATCATTAGTCTAGTTCAGTCTCTCATTCTCATCGCGGCAAGTTACTTTGGTACCTACTATATCATGACCAAACGCTTAAATTTGGACTAAAGAAAAACCGTGTTCCTTTTGGAACACGATTTTTTTTTGCATTGAAAAGACTTATTTACTTTGTTCTTTACGATAAGTCTCAATCTCGGCCTTGTTACCCCAAACGAAGTGTCCTGGACGTACTTCAACCATCTCTGGTTTATCAACAGAATAGTCGTGTTGGTTTGGATCATAAACCTTCAAGACTTTCTTACGTTCCAAGATTGGGTCTGGAATAGGAACAGCAGACAAGAGTGACTTGGTGTAAGGGTGGATAGGATTGTTGTAGAGTTCTTCTGTCTCAGCAACTTCCACGATTGTCCCCTTGTAAATAACAGCGATACGGTCAGAAATGAAACGGACCACTGACAAGTCGTGAGCGATAAAGAGGTAAGTCAATCCCAACTCTTTTTGGAATTTCTTAAGCAGGTTCAAAACTTGGGCACGGACTGACACGTCAAGGGCTGAGATTGGTTCATCAGCGATAACCAAGTCAGGTTGCATAACCAAGGAACGTGCAATCCCGATACGTTGACGTTGTCCCCCAGAAAATTCGTGAGGGTAACGTGTCAAGTGTTCCTCAAGAAGCCCCACTTCTTTGATGATTTTCTTGATTTTGGCTTTACGATCTTCCTCATCTTTATAGAGATGGAAGTTATACAAACCTTCTGACAAGATGTAATCAACCGTTGCACGTTCATTCAAACTAGCCGCAGGGTCTTGGAAAATCATCTGAATACGACGGATAAGGTCGTTTTTCTCAGAGTGAGATAAGTGTCCATTGATTTTCTTACCGTCAAAAATAATCTCACCATTACTTGTATCATTTAGACCAATAATGGCACGCCCGATAGTGGTTTTACCACTACCAGACTCACCAACGAGGGAAAAGGTTTCACCCTTGTTGATGAAAAAATTAGCATTGTGGACAGCAACGAATTTCTTGCTTCCTTCACCGAAGGAAATCTCCACATCTTTTACTTCAACTAACTTCTCAGGCATTGCCTTCCTCCTCATCTCCTAAATGTGCAAATCCCATATTAGTACGGATTTTTTCATGTAGATTTTGGATAACCTCAGGTTTTTCAACTTTTGGTGCATCCTCATGTAAGAGCCAGGTCTTAGCCCAGTGAGTATCTGAAACTTGGAATTGTGGTGCTTTTTCCTCGAAGTCAATTTGCATGGCATAGTCTGAACGCAAGGCAAAGGCATCTCCAACAACTGGTGTATAAAGTGATGGTGGTGTCCCTGGAATAGAGAAAAGCTCACCCTTATCGTCAGCCAACTGTGGCAAGCTTGAAAGCAAGCTCCAAGTGTATGGGTGACAAGGCTCATAGAAAATTTCCTCAACAGTTGCGTACTCGATGATTTCACCAGCATACATAACAGCAACCTTGTCAGCGATACTTGCTACCACACCAAGGTCATGGGTAATGAAAATCACTGAGAAACCGTACTCTTCTTTAAGTGATTTCAAGAGGTCAATGATTTGAGCTTGAATGGTTACGTCAAGGGCAGTTGTTGGCTCGTCACAGATAAGGACATCAGGACGACAAGCCAAGGCAATGGCAATGACGATACGTTGACGCATCCCACCAGAGTATTGGAAAGGATATTCGTTGAAACGTTTTTCAGCATCAGGAATACCAACCTTGTCCATGTAATCAATGGCCATTTTTTTAGCTTCTTTAGCTGATTTTCCTTGGTGTTTGACAATGACTTCAACAATTTGGCTACCGATAGTCTTAATTGGGTCAAGACTGGTCATAGGATCTTGGAAGATAGTCGCGATCTTAGCTCCACGAATAGGTGCCCAATCTTGGTGACTCTTAAGTTTGGTCAAATCTTGGCCACGATAATCAATAGAACCGCTAGCTACACGACCATTTTCTTCAAGCATCCCTGTGAAAGTCTTAGTCAAAACTGATTTACCTGAACCAGACTCACCAACCAAGGCTAAAACTTCACCTTCAACCAGATCAAGGGAAACTCCTCGAATGGCTGTCAAAACACGGTCACGAACGTCAAATTCCACGACGATATCGCGAGCCGATAATATTACATTTTTATTTTCTGTCATATTGGACTCCTATCTATGCGTACGTGGGTCACTGGCATCCGCCAAGTTTTGACCGACAATAAAGAGAGAGAGGGAAACGAGGATCAAGGTAGTCAATGGAATCCAGAAGAGATAAGCATTGACTGTAACGTTCTGTGCATAGTCTGAAATCAAACGACCAAGACTAGGCGTTGTAACAGGAAGCCCCAAACCAAAGTAAGAAAGGAAGGCTTCGTAAGAGATAAATCCTGGCAAGAGCTGACTAGCCATAGTCACGATAACTGATACAAGTTGTGGCATGATATTTTTAACCACAATCTTAGGAGTTGGTGTTCCCAAAGTACGAGAAGCCAAGTTGTACTCCAAATCACGGTAACGCATGATTTGAATACGGATAGTATAAGCAATACCAATCCAACCTGTGACAGTCATGGCAAAAATCATGTTCCAGAAACCTGCACCCAATGAGTAAGTCAAGACGATAACGACAAGGAGGGCAGGAATGTTTGAGATGATGTTGTAGATTTCCATCATAATCATATCAAAGGTCTTAGAAATCCCCCAAACAGCACCAACGACTAAACCAATAACAACGTTAATGAAGGTAGCGATAACAGCAATAAGGATAGAATTACGAGCTCCAAACCAAACACTGTCAAAGAGAGACTTACCATTACTGTCCGTACCGAACCAGTATTGAGCATTTGGATGCACATAACGTACACTAAAGTCATTAACCTTAGACACGTCATTAAAGTCAAATTTTGAAAACATTGGGTAGATAAAGCTCATCAAAATGATAGCAATCAAGATTCCCAACATGACAGTTGTTGACTTTTTCTTGAAGAACTGACGCATCACCGATTTCCAGTATGAATAGGCCGGCGCATCAATTGTTTCAGAGGCAAAATCATCGCGCTTTACAAATTGGAACTTACTTTTATCAATTGAAGCCATTATTTACCTCCTTTAGATGTCAATTTGATACGTGGGTCAATCATAGTCATAAGGATATCACCCACAAGCAATGAGAAGATGGTGAGGGCTGTGAAAATAAATACAAGACCCACAACCATAGCGTTATTTGAAGCACGGACAGAGTCAATCAACATTTTACCCATACCAGGGTAGGCAAAGATTGTTTCTGTCAAGGTTGCCCCTGTGATAACACTAACGATAGATGCTGGGATCCCTGAAACCAAGGAAACCATAGCATTTTTGAAAATGTGTTTATTCGAAATTTCTTGTTCTGACAACCCTTTGGCACGTGCAAAACGAACGAAGTCTTGTGATTGCAAGTCAATCATATAACGACGAATCCAAATAGCAAGACCTGGTGTTGACAAGAGACCGAGAATAACAGATGGCAAGACGTATGAACGCCAGTCACCTGCACCCAAGATAGGGAAGGAGTCTGGAAGACCAATCTCAGAACCAATCAAACGGATGATATAAACCAAGGCGATGGTTGGTAGTGAAAGCAAGAAAGTCAAGACACCTGTTGACACACTATCAAAGAGTGTGTTTTTAAAGCGTGCCATGTATGATCCCAATGGAATTGCCAAGGCATAAGACAAGACCAAACCAATCAAACCTGCAATAGCAGAACTTGTCACCATTGATGGGTATTGGTAGCGACTCTTGGTAGCTGTGTATGGGTCATTTCCATAGTAAGAACGATCTCTCGCATCAGCCTGACTTGGTGATTTATAAGTACGAGAGTAGATATCTACTGAAGATATCTTCTTACCAGTAGGGAAGTTGACCTCAGAGCTTTGTGTTTGCCCTTGGCCTTGCGTAATAACATCAAGAACACCTTGCTCAGCATAAGTTGGATAAGAGGTACCAAGGTTCATCTTCACAAAGTTTTGGTGAACAAATGGGAACTGACCGTTAAAGTAAAGCAAATATTTATGCTTAGTTCCTGAACCGACAACTGACCAACCGATAGCTGGATCATTTTCAATACGGATGTAACGCTTCAAGTTTGGATTTGTTTTATCTTTAACCCATCCAGTATTGTCAAATTCAAAGAGGTGCGTATAGAAGCCAAACACACGTTCAAGCACTGGCACATCACGTGTTGCATAGAATTGTTTACTTTGCTTGAATTGATGCAAACGCCAGCCATGTCCTAAACTATCCACATATTTTTGGTAAATAGCTTTATTTTCTTTTGTTGGCTTAGTGGTTACCGACTTATCAAGGGAGCTAGCTTTCTCCTGCAACTCCTTGGTGTCATAGTAATCAATGTAACCCATACGTTCATAGATTGTATTTTCATAGTTAGCCTTAGAATCAGCTGTCTTAGCAATCTTGTTGTAGTTAGGGTCCTGTCTGAAAATCAGACGCCTCGGCACCATGGTATAGATAATCGTGTAGGTCAAGGCCGTCACGACAAATATTGACAATAGAGAACGGAGGGTTCTCAATAAAATGTATTTTTTCATGTCTCTTCCTTTAATTCCAAAAGAACTTTCCCAATCTAATGAGAAAGTTCCATCGTCCTTTTATTTAACGTGTTTCTCAAGGTCTTTTTGAGCTTTTTCGTTGGACTTAGACTTTTCTTTAAGCCAGCTTTCACGGGCTTTATCATAGTTTTTCTTAGTGACAACATCTTTTTGAGGCTCAAGGTACTTAAAGTATCTGTCAGAACCCTTAGGTCCCACTTGAGAGTAAGCACCTGAGAATGGTGTCAAACGAGCTACCATTGGAGCAGCACCCTTGTTAACCATAAGTGGCATGAAGAGTGAGCTATCTTCCAACCAAGCTTGTGCCTCTGCATAACGTTCATAACGTACGTTGAGGTCGCTTGTTTCTTTAGCTGCATTATCAACCAAAGCATCAAAGTCTTTAAGACCTACTTGAGCTGCTGCTGCATTGTTAGGATCGTCGAATCCCATGTAAGTTTTTGTGTTCTCACTAGCTGTTGTCTTGAAGATATCAAGGAATGTTGATGGGTCTTCGTAGTCAGGTGCCCAAGCAACTGAAATATTGATATCCCAGTCTTCTGCTGCTGCGTTAGCTGCATACAAAGTACTGTTAAGAAGATCATCTTGAGACATTTGATGAACGTCTACAACCACATTTTCTTTTCCGAGTGTCTTTTCAACAGATTGTTTCAAAGATTGTGCACGTGCTACAGTTGGTTTTGCAGCTTGGTCAACTGGAAGGTCCAAGTGAATTGGGAATTGAACACCTTGTGCTTGGAGAGCTTCCTTAGCTTTATTAAATTCAGTCTTAGCCTTATCAGCGTTGAAGAGACCATCTTGGCTGTCTTTAAGGTTAACACCTGACCACTCGTCACCATATGAAGGCATCTTTTCAGTTACCAAATCACCGAATGACTTGTCACCAGCATAAACAAAATCAGGTTTCACAAGAAGGTTACGAACAGCAAGTGCTGCACCTTTTTCACCATTAAGTTGTGCTGAATAAGCTGTACGGTCAATAGCAAAGTTAACTGATTGACGGAAATCCTTGTTAAGAAGAGCTTTCTTAGTTGAATCTTTTTCAGCATCAGTCTTCTTAGATGTATGGTTGTAAGACTGACGGTCAATATTAACACCAACCCCACCAATATCTGCAGATGGTTGTGTATAGAAGATATTATCTTTATATTGTTTTTCTACTGAATTAAAGTTTGAGCTTGTTGGATATAGACGTGCTTGGCTATAAGCGCCATCAGTGAAATTACGAACAAGCGATTCTTGGTCTGATGCATCATAGAAAGAAAGTTTAATGCCATCGAAGTGGACATTTTTCTTATCCCAGTAGTTTTCATTTTTAGCCAACTCAATAGATGATTTAGCTGTCAACGACTTAAGGATGTATGGACCATTATAAAGGATAGATGATGGATCTGTTGATTTACCAAAGCTATCCCCTTTTGACTTAAGGAACTCTTCATTTACAGGCCAGAAGAGAGAATAAGTCATCTTAGAATTCCAGTAAGGTTCTGGTTGTTTAAGTGTGTACTGAAGAGTGTAATCATCAAGTGCTTTAACGCCAACTTTAGAGAAGTCTTTATCAGTACCATTGAAATAATCAGCAAGACCTACTACAGAATCTTTTGCCAAGTAAATTGACTCTGTCTTTTTATCAGCAGCATGCTTAAGACCTGTTACGAAGTCTTTAGCTGTTACTTCTGCATACTCTTCACCGTCTGAAGTATACCATTTAACTCCTTTACGAAGTTTGTAAGTATAAGTCAAACCATCAGCTGAAACAGTCCAGTCCTTGGCAATAGAAGGTACCAAGTTACCATATTTATCGTTTTCCAAAAGGCCATCGACACCATTTGTCACAGCGTCAGTCGTTGAACCTTTATTGGAAATAAGGTAATCCAATGTCTCAGGATCAGCAGTATAAATATAGTTATAAGTATTGCTTGAAGTGTTTGATTTTGATGAGCAAGCCACTAAAACCCCAACACTTAGAAGGGAAACACCCGCAAGGGCCAACCATTTACTTTTTTTCATAAGCATTCTCCAAAAAATCTTTTTTATATGCCTACATTATACCATAAAAAATAAGATGAGTACAATTTTCAGAATATTTTGTCTTATACTGACTTTCTCACAATTTTACCCCTTACGAACACTATGGATTAGCCCTTTTTGGACAAAAGAAAAAGGCTAACTGCCTTTTTCTCAAGAATATTATTTAACGTGTTTCTCAAGATCTTTTTGAGCTTTTTCGTTAGATGCTTTCTTTTCTTTAAGCCATTTTTCACGACTTTGTTCATATTCTTTCTTAGTAACTACTTTTTCTTGTGGTTTCACATATTTGAAGTAGTCTGATGAGTTCTTATCACCCACTTGCATGCTAGCACCCGTAAATGGTGTCAAGCGTGAAATAACTGGTGCTGCACCGTTACCAACAGTCAATGGAATGACAAGCGAGCTATCTTCCAACCATGCTTGAGCTTGGGCATAGCGATCGTAACGAGCGTTGAGGTCTGTTGTTTCTGAAGCTGCTGAATCAAGCAAGGCATCATAATCTTTAAGACCTACTTGAGCTGCGGCCGCATTGTTTGGATCATCATAACCCATGAAAGTCTTGGTATTTTCACTTGAAGTTGTCTTAAAGATATCAAGGTAAGTTGATGGATCTTGATAGTCTGGACCCCAAACCACACCGTTTGAAATATCCCAGTCTTCTGCTGCCGCATTTGCCGCATTAAGGGTTGCATTTTGCATATCATCAGATGACAACTGGTTGATATCGATAACGACATTTTCACTGCCCAATGATTTTTCAATCGTTTGTTTCAATGATTGAGCTTGAGCAACATTAAGTTTAGAACTTTGATCAACTGGAAGGTCCAAGTGAATTGGGAATTGAACACCTTCACCTTGAAGAGCTTCTTTGGCTTTGGCAAACTCAGTCTTAGCTTTTTCCGCATTGTAGAGACCATCTTGACCATCCGCAAAATTGACACCAGACCATTCATCACCGTAAGTGCTCATCTTGTCTGTCACAAGGTCACCGAAGGTCTTATCACCTGCACTGACAAAATCAGAAGGAACAAAGAGGTTACGTAGAGCAAGAGCTGCCCCATCTTTACCATTTACTTGAGATTGATAAGCTGTACGATCAATAGCGAAGTTGATTGATTGACGGAAGTCTTTGTTTAGAAGAGCCTTCTTAGTTGATGTCTTTTCAGCATCTGTCTTCTTAGCTGAGAATTTATAGCTTTGACGATCAATATTCACACCAATAGCTGCTGTAGACGCACCTGGTGCTGTGTAATAAATATTATCTTTATATTTCTTTTCTACTGACGCATAGTTAGAGCTCATAGGGAAGACACGTGCAATGCTGAGAGCACCATCTGAGAAGCTACGCTCTTGAGCCTCCTGGTCAGAACCATCATAATATGACAATTTGATAGCGTCGAAATGCACGTTCTTCTTATCCCAATAATTCTCATTCTTAGTCAACTCGATAGATGATTTAGCTGTCAAAGATTTAAGAAGGAAAGGACCGTTATAAAGGATAGAGGTTGGGTCTGTTGACTTACCAAAATCTTTTCCTTTATTCTTAAGAAAGTCTTCGTTAACCGGGAAGAGCAAACCATAGGTTGTCTTAGAATTCCAGTATGGTTCTGGTTTTTTAAGGGTATATTGCAATGTGTGATCGTCGATTGCTTTGACACCTACATTTGAGAAATCTTTATTGGCACCAGAGAGGTAGTCAGACAAGCCTGCAATAGAATCTTGTACCAAATAGAGGGCTCCAGCTTTGGAATCAGCCGCATGCTTAAGACCAGTCACAAAGTCCTTAGCAGTCACATCAGCATACTCTTCACCATCTGAAGTGTACCATTTAACACCCTTACGGATTTTATAAGTATAAGTCAGACCATCTTGAGAGACAGACCAATCTTCAGCTACTGAAGGGACAAGATTTCCATATTTATCTGCTTCCATAAGACCATCTACACCGTTTGTCACAGCTGTCTTAGTAGGTCCTGTATTTGAAGTGATGTAATCCAATGATTCTGGATCTGAATTATAAACATAACCATAAGTCGTTCCACTAGTACTTGACTTAGAAGAACAAGCCGCTAAGGCACCTACACTGAGGAGTGCCACACCCGCAAGGGCTAACCATTTGCTTTTTTTCATAAGATTTCTCCAAAAAATAAAATTTTACTCTTTCATTATAGCATAAATAATCAAGAAAAGGAGTCATTATCAGACTATTTTGCACAATTATTGCACCTGATGAAATACGAAAAATTCAGCAGTCCCTTGTGTTTTCTGGATTTCTAGCTACTTTAATCGATTTATTTTTAATCACCAGTCATGCATAAAACAAAAAGGCCTAACACCTTGGTTAAACCTCTGTTTCTAAGTTAAAATTAGCTATTAAGAGCTTGAGCAGCTGTAATAATCGCCAAATTGTAAATATCTTCAGCACTAGCCCCACGAGAAAGGTCGTTAACAGGTTTATTAAGACCTTGTAAGATTGGTCCGATAGCTTCGAACATTCCCAAACGTTGGGCAATCTTATATCCAATGTTACCTGCTTGCAAGCCAGGGAAGACAAAGACATTAGCATGTCCTGCTACGTCACTATCTGGAGCCTTAATAGCTGCTGTTGCTGGAACAAATGCTGCATCGAACTGCAACTCCCCATCAATAGCCAAGTCAGGACGCATTTCTTTAGCAATATTTGTTGCTTGAACAACCCTGTCAACTTTTGGCGATTTAGCAGAACCTTTTGTTGAGAAGCTAAGCATGGCCACTTTAGGATCAATACCAAAAACTTGAGCTGTTTCAGCAGTATTAATTGCAATTTCTGCCAACTCTTGAGCATTTGGTTCAATATTGATAGCACAGTCAGCAAACATCAAGCGATGATCGGTATTTTCACGGTTCATAAGGAAGACACCTGATGTACGAGAAATACCAGGTTTTGTTTTGATAATTTGAAGGGCCGGACGTACCGTATCCGCTGTTGAGTGAATAGCACCTGAAACCATCCCATCAGCAAGACCAAGTTTAACTAGCATAACACCGAAATAGTTGACATCATGAAGCAACTTTTCCGCATCTTCCATTGTCGCTTTCCCTTTACGGATTTCAACAAATTTTTCCTTCATTTCCTCGAAATCTTCATAGGTTTCAGGATTAACAATTGTATAGTTAAAGTCTGCAAAACCAAGATCGTTCAAGATTTTGTGAACCTCTGCTGGGTCTCCCAAAATAATAGGATCAACCAATCCTTCAAATTTCAAACGGGCTGCTGCACGAACCACACGGTCGTCGTTACCCTCAGGGAAAACAATCTTAACACCTTTCCCTAAAATATGTTCACGAAGTTCACCAAATAGACTACGCATAAAAAAATTCCTCAATCAATCTTTTTTAGTTTGTAAATTCATGATAACGATTTCAAAATCATCTGTCAAGGAAGATGCATGGACCATCTCTTTTTTGGTGAAAGGATCAACAAATGCAAGACGGTGACAATGCAAGGCTTGACGCTTAATACCATAGTCTAGGGACCCGCCATAAAGGTCGTCTCCCAAAAGAGGCAAACCTAGGTGGGCAAAGTGCACACGAATCTGGTGCGTACGTCCGGTATGAAGATTGATATCAACCAGTTTAACCCTACCATAATCAGCTACCAAGCGATAGCTAGTGTGGGCATATTTCCCCGATTTATGAACCCGACGTGTAATAATAGAATCTACATCACGCGCAATCGGTGCAATGATTTCACCCTGCTCCTCAAGTTTTGTATCACCTTCAACCAAGGCATAGTAATGCTTCTTAATAGACTTCTGCTGCAACTGTTTATCCATACGCGCGTGGGCATAACCATGCTTAGCAAACAGCATGAGACCAGACGTGTCCTTATCCAGACGTGTCACAATATGCACACGCTGGTTAGGATAATTGTTGCTAACGAAGTGATGTTTAACGAAATTAGCCATGGTATTATCATGGTTAACACTTGGAATACTGGCATAGCCATAAGGTTTATTGATCACCAAGAAGTTATCATCCTCATAGACAATATCCAAGTCAAAAGGGATAGGTTTCAAGGTCTCGTGCGGTGCCTCATCAGGGATTTCAATGGCAACCACATCTCCTTCATGGACAGGATAAGTCGCAAACTGCTCCTCACCATTGACCCAAATATGACCGCCCTCAAACTTAATCTTGGCCAGTAGCCCTTTAGAAATATCGTGCTCCTTCAAAAAGGTCTTAACCCGACAAGAACGCCCTACTGTAAACTCATATCTCATTCTTCCATGTCTCCAATAAAGGAATCACGTACACGTTCCCAGAAACTTGTATGGCTGGCACTAGCCACAAAGGAAATCTTACGTTGGTCAATTGAGAATTCTACCTTTTTCACATTACGGTTGGTATAGGTTTTATTATCAACGGATAGAGTGTAGCTTCCCATTCGGGTAGGATAAACCGTAATCTTCTCATGCTTAGGTACAATAAGGGGACTTCCTAGGGTACGATAAACACGATTATTAAGACTGGCAATCTCAGTCAGTTGCAAGGCTTCAATGGTGGGATGAAGGACCGCACCACCCAAGGATTTATTGTAGGCCGTTGATCCTGTAGGCGTTGACACCGACAGCCCGTCACCACGGAAGCTCTCAAACAAGACATCATTAAGGCAAACATCTGCTGCCATGGTTTTCTCATTACGCTTGATGGCTGCTTCATTGAGGGCAATCGACGTAAAAGAACGACCATCAGCCAGGGTCAATTTGACATTCAAAAGAGGGTAAGAAATCTTTGCACCACTATCTTTTCGAAGCGTCTCGATTAATTGATCCACTTCACTATCCAAATAATCCGTATAAAAGCCTAGATGACCCGTGTGAATCCCTACAAAACGCACACGCGCAAGCTCTTTTTCATACATATGAAAGGCCGATAGCAACATGCCATCACCACCAATTGAGATGACCACATCTGGGTTTTTCTTGGTCAAATAAAAATCAGGATCATCTCGAAAGGCATTAAAAAGTTTCGAGGCAACACGCCTACTTTGGGGTTTGCCATTGGCAATAATAGCTACCTTCATCTCATCCGAAGAGGTCTTCATCTGTGTCATCACTATTTCCTACACTATCCTTCAAAGTTCTATTAATTGGATCAAAAAGCAACTGGGCTTCTCTAATATCATCACGTATCTTCCGCATTTCTTCGTCAAGCTCATAAGCCATGCGGGCCGTAGTTTCCAAGCGAAGTTTAATCTCCTCAGGAAAATTCCCCTGATACTTGTAATTAAGGGAATGTTCAATGGTGGCCCAAAAGTTCATGGCCAAAGTCCTAATCTGAATCTCTGCAAGAATCTCCTTACGACCATCAATGGTGTCAACGGGATAAGAGATAATAACATGATAAGAGCGATAACCCGAATTTTTACGGTTTCTGATATAGTCTCGCTCTGAAACAATAGTCATATCACTACGATGACGAAGCAAAGCCAAAACCTCATCCACATCATCGACAAATTGGACCATGACTCGGAGACCAGCGATATCCTGCATATCTTGAGCCAAATTTTCAATCGAAAGGCCACGAAGGGCGATCTTCTCTTCAATGGAAGCCACTGACTTCACACGTCCCGTCACAAACTCAATGGGCGAGTGACGATTTTGCTTACGAAATTGTTTACGAATGCCTCGGAGCTTGATTTTGAGCTCACCTACGGCCTGAATATAGGGGTCTAGAAATTCTTCCCAATCCATGGTCAAGATAGGACTCCTCCTTGTCAAAAGCTTTAGTTTTTTATAAAATAAATACAATCTGTTATATTATACCACATTTGAAAGCACAAGGGAGGACACACATGAACCATTTAGAGATAGAGTACAAGACTCTACTCACCAAAGACGAGTACAATCGTTTAGCGATGCTTTTCTCCCATGTGACACCTGTTACGCAAACAAACTACTACATCGACACTCCTCAGAGTGACATGAGAAATAAAAAGTTGTCTTTGCGTATTAGGACACTTCCCACTCATGGTGAGCTGACCTTGAAAATCCCTGAAAAAGTCGGGAACATGGAGTACAACGTTACCATGGATTGTGCGGATGCTAAGGCTTTGACTAAGTCGCTGGACTTTCCTGATTGTCAAATCAAATCCATTCTTTTAGAACGTGGGGTTAAACTAGAGGACCTAACCATCCTCGGACATTTGACCACAACTCGTCGCGAGTACCAGACCAACATCGGCCTCATGGCTCTTGATGTCAATGTCTATGCTGATAAGAAAGATTACGAGCTTGAACTAGAAGTTTCGGATGCTGAGAAAGGTAAAGACGACTTTGATGCCTTTCTTAAAGAAAATAACATTGACTTTAAGTACGCCAAGAGTAAGGTTGCACGCTTTGTAGCTACCCTCAAACGAGACAAAGACTAAAATTTAGACAAGGAGTTGGCTCCTTGTTTTTTTATTTTAAACACATGCAGCTTCAAATACCACAAGTATTTAGAACTTCAGAGGATAATAGATTTCTCTAAAAACGCATACAAAGGAATTTTATCTAACAAAGGTTCGGTATTTTTCACTAATATCACACTTTGAAGGCTGAAATTTCTGCTTCTTTTTGCTAAAATAGAACTATCTGTAGTTTTATTACAATAGCCCTAACTGGGCTTAGCATCTTATTTTTTTAAAGGAGTCACCATCGTCATGGTACATCAAAAAGCAAACCCACAATTGAAATTGTTCTCGCTCAGCTCAAACCCAGAAATTGCTGAAAAAATTGCTGAGGCTACTGGATTGCCACTTGGTAAAGTATCTTCACGTCAATTTTCTGACGGTGAAATCATGATCAACATTGAAGAGTCTGTTCGTGGGGACGATATCTATATCATCCAATCTACTAGCAACCCTGTTAACGACCACCTTTGGGAATTGCTCATCATGATTGATGCCTGCAAACGTGCCAGTGCTAACTCTGTCAACGTTGTTATGCCTTACTTTGGTTATGCACGTCAAGACCGTATCGCTGCGTCACGTGAACCAATCACTGCTAAATTGATTGCCAATATGCTAGTTAAAGCTGGTGTCAATCGTCTCTTGACGCTTGACCTTCACGCTGTCCAAGTTCAAGGATTCTTCGATATCCCAGTAGATAACCTCTTCACAATGCCTTTGTTTGCTGAATACTACAACAAAAAAGGATTCACAGGAAGTGATGTTGTCGTTGTTAGCCCTAAAAACTCGGGTGTTAAACGTGCTCGTAGCTTGGCGGACTACCTTGATGCACCAATCGCTATCATTGACTACGCCCAAGATGATTCAGAACGTGAAGAAGGCTACATCATCGGTGAGGTTGAAGGAAAAACAGCAATCTTGGTTGATGATATCCTTAATACTGGTAAAACGTTTGCTGAAGCTGCTAAAATCCTTGAACGTGGTGGCGTTAAAGACATCTATGCAGTAGCTAGTCACGGTCTCTTTGCAGGAGGTGCTGCAGAAGTCCTCAACGCTGCCCCAATTAAAGAAATCTTGGTGACAGATTCAGTTGCAACTAAAGAAAAAGTTCCTACAAACGTTAAATACATTTCAGCAAGTAAGCTAATCGCTAACGCTACTACTCGTATTTTCGAACGTCAACCACTTAGCCCACTCTTTGCTTACACTGCAAACGAGGACTAAGCTATGGTTTATTTGGACAATGCAGCAACAACTCCTTTAAATACTGCTGCTATTTCAGCTATGACACATGTCATGACTGAAACCTTTGGAAATCCATCCAGCCTCCATGCTTACGGTCGACAGGCTTCTAAGGAACTTCGTGAAGCCCGTGAAGAAATGGCCAAATACTTTGAAGTCCCTGCTCGTAAGCTTATTTTCACTTCTGGTGGGACTGAAGGAAACAATACAGCTATCAAAGGTTACGCCCTAGCCAATCAATCTAAAGGTAAGCACCTGATTACAACTGCTATTGAACACCACTCTGTCCTTCACACCATGGCCTACTTGGAAGAGCGTTTTGGTTTTGAAGTAACCTATATTCAACCAAAAAATCAAGTCATTACTGCCCAACAAATCGCTGATGCCTTACGTGACGATACCATTCTAGTTTCTGTTATGTATGCCAATAATGAGACTGGCCAATTACTTCCTATTAAGGAAATTGGTGACTTGCTTGCCAATCACCAAGCTGCCTTTCACGTCGATGCCGTTCAGGTAGCAGGAAAGCTTCCTATTCACCCAGAGGAACTTGGAGCCGATTTTCTCTCTATTAGTGCCCATAAATTCCACGGACCTAAAGGTGTCGGCTTGCTCTACCATAACGATTTGCATTTTGACAACCTACTTCACGGTGGTGAGCAAGAAGAAAAACGCCGTGCCAGTACTGAAAACCTGGTCGGGATTGCAGGTATGACCGCAGCTTACAAACAAGCTAGCGACCACTACCAAGACAATTACCAGCATGTTGAAAAGATTCGTCAGGCCTTTCTAGATTCCCTTACCATTCCTTATGAAATCAATGGTGGAGGACCTAGCCTACCTCACGTCATCAACATCAGTTTTCCTGATAAGGAAAACGGCCCTCTCTTAACCTTGTTAGACCTAGCAGGCTTTGCTGTCTCAACGGGTTCTGCTTGTACTGCTGGAACTGTTGATCCAAGTCATGTCATCCAGGCCCTCTATGGCAAGGATTCTGACAAGCTAAAAACAGCCATTCGCATTAGTTTATCAGAGGAAAATACCGCTGAAGAACTCCAGGCCCTAGCAGAAAAACTTAATCAAATCATAGGAGACTAACATGGCATTTGAAAAAAGCATTCATTTGACTGACTGTAAGTACCGTTACACCATCAGTCCTAATGTCAAAAAATTCACTCTACGTGATACGACTTTTGTGCAAAATAAAATCGGAAACTACGAGTTGCACCGCCTTCTCGAAAAAGTACCTAACTCAGGCGAAGGTTTCCCACTCAAAATCACTATTAACAAAGACTTGACAGGCTTCAAATTGTCTATCACAGACAAATCTGGCCTTCGTAACGTTAATATCTTTAAAAATGAAGATCATCACATCTTGCAAGAAAAATTCTACTTCTTGATGCAGAGTTTGGTTGATCGTAACGTTTTCGAGCAAGAAGAAGTCTAAGTTTTTTCTTACTACATAGAAATAGCCTATCCATGTGATAGGTTTTTTATATCGCCTCATCTACACTATTTTGTTGCAATCTTCACAAACTTTTCTTAAAATATAGGAGAATCATACTAATTAAAGAAAGGAAAGCGATCAATGACATTTGAGAAAAACATCCCAAACGCCACTGCCAAACGTCTCTCTCTCTACTATCGTATTTTCAAACGATTCCATCGTGAAAATATCGATAAAGCAAGCTCTAAACAAATTGCTGAAGCGATTGGGATTGACCCTGCTACTGTTCGTCGTGACTTCTCCTATTTTGGTGAGCTAGGTCGCCGTGGTTTTGGTTATGACGTAAACAAGCTGATGACATTTTTCGCTGAACTCCTAAATGACAATGCGACTACCAAGGTACTCCTCGTAGGTGTTGGGAATGTTGGGCGTGCCCTCCTCCACTACCGTTTTCAAGAGCGTAACCGCATGCAGCTGGTCATGGCTTTTGATACAGATGATAATGAATTGGTTGGAACTCAAACCGAGGACAAGATTCCTATCTATGGTATTTCCCAGATTAAGGACAAGATTGCCCAAGAAGATATCAAAACAGCCATCCTGACAGTGCCATCAATTAAGGCTCAGGAGGTGGCTGATCTTTTGGTTGATGCCGGAATTGAAGGCATTCTCTGCTTCTCTCCAGTTAACCTCAATCTTCCACGCCATGTGGTGGTCCAATATGTAGACTTGACTAGCGAACTACAAACCCTACTCTATTTCATGAAAGAAGAAGAAAAATCAAGGAGAAACAATGACTAAACCAATTATCGGAATCACTGCCAATGTAAGGCCTAATCCAGCCCATGAAGACATCAACTGGTCCTATGCCCCATCTGGCTTTGTAGAAGGAGTTCAAAGAGCCGGTGGCCTAGCAATCCTACTACCAGTATCCGATCCTTCGGAAGCCAAGACCTACATCTCCATGATTGATAAGCTTATCCTGATCGGTGGGCAAAACGTTGACCCTAAATTCTACAACGAAGAGAACCATGCCAGTGAAGATGACTTCTTCCTCGAACGGGATATCTTTGAAATGGCACTCATCGAGGAAGCCACTAAGCAGAAGAAACCCATCTTTTCAATCTGTCGCGGTACCCAACTCATGAATGTCGCACTAGGTGGTAGCCTCCATCAAGATATTGAGCATCACTGGCAGGACAAGCCATCTGATTACCTCTACCATGAGATGATTGTTGATGAGAACAGTAAGTTGGCAGAAATCTACGGAAGTGAAACCTCTATCAACTCCTTCCACCATCAAAGTATCAAACACTTGGCCTCTGACCTTCGTGTCATTGCGCGTGATCCTGAGGACAACACAGTCGAAGCTGTTGAGTCAAATAGTCCAGACCTTCGCTTTCTTGGTGTACAGTGGCACCCAGAGCTTCTCCTAGACAAACGTGAAGAAGACCTCAAACTCTTTGAATACGTCGTTAACGAACTTTAAAAGCAACTGAGACTGCACTCAGTTGCTTTTTCTTGTCTTTATTCCATCGGCTCAATCTAAAGCTCAAAATCCTCCCTCTCCTCACGAAAGGAATAATAGGTCGATTTGCCAACAATCAGATGATCAAGCAGACAAATCCCTAAGTCATCACAGGACCGCTTAATCTTTTGAGTAAAATCAATATCATTACGACTAGGATAGGCTTCCCCCGAAGGATGATTGTGAACCACAATCAAAGACGTTGCCATCAGATGACAGGCATAATGTAAAATCTCACGTGGCTCAGCAATCGAACGACGGACCCCACCAATAAAAACCGTCTTTTGCTGAATAATACGGTTCTGCGTATCCAAATAGATAGCCACCAGATGCTCCTGAGGCTTGTCCCCAATATCCAACATCATACGACGAGCCACCTGCTGACTGGACATAATCTGCTCAGAACGAGACAACTCAGCCTTCTCAATCCGCTTAGCCAACTCCACCATAGCCTTGAGCTCAATAGACTTCACACGCCCAATACCAGGAATCTCCTGAAGCTCATTCAAGGACAAACGAGACAAATCCGCCAAACTCGTCATCCCTTTCAAAATACGATTGGCCATAGATAAGACCGACTCAGACTTGGTCCCTGTCCGCAGCACTATCGCCAACAGCTCCTGGTCCGATAAAACCTCTGCTCCCTTCTGCAAGAGTCGCTCACGAGGCAAAAGCCCCGCCTCCTCAGATACAATACTATACATAAGAAAAACCTCCTACTTACCTATTCGTAAGTGGGAGGGGAAGTTAAACAGCTGAAGATTTTTTTAAACCTAACTTCTTTAACAAGGCTTTTCGATATGCTGAAAATTTACTCTTTAAGGTCAGTGGTTCTGCCACCTGTGACATTTCAATAAGATGAATCTTATACCGTTCTGCAAAAGATATTTCCTCTGAAGTAATAATACGATAATCAATTCCTACATCCCAGGCTTTTCGATAGAAAAGATAAGGGAGAGTATTTTCGTCAAAGTCATAGAAAATATGCTCATCCTTTAGAATAATGTTTTCCAGAAAATCTTTTGACAGCCACATAAAACCTTGAAAAACATGAAGCGAATGATTGATTACTTTTTGACATTCGTTAGTTAATTTAACTGTCTGTTCTTGATTTAAGGCACCAATTGCATCGGTCCAATAAAGTTCTTTTGACAAATCAGCAAAAACAAGTCCAACCTCTGGAAAATGATCAAAGATTGATACTACCTTCTCTTCATCTGAAAGCATATCCACTAGAGCATGTCTTGTAGTTTCATCAACAAGTTTGCCCTCATTTCCAAAGTCTTCTGTGTGAAAATGCCCAACAAAGTCATACTCGCTAAGCTGAGATGCCAAGGATACTAAGGCATGGTAATGATTATCAAATCTTTGAGAGACTAGCTGAAATCTATCTTTATCAAAGCTATTTAATAAGGTGTTCTCAACGATATTTTTATCCAAATGGCTTGATAAAGTGAAATAATAAAAGGCAGATAACTTTTTATCAGAGAAAACTTTTAGTCTCTCAAGGTCACTAATATGTACATGGATAGCCGAATGATAGCCTTTCCCACTTACCGAATGAAATGAGGGTTCGATGATTTTTTCATCTAAAATGACTAAGCTATCTGGCGAATGGTAGCTGTTAAGATGGGACTTAATTAGTGCTACTGGATATGCCGATAGCTTAGTAATATAGTCTAAAAGTAGTCTTCCCTTTTTTTCATTGTCAGTAAATGCTTTTAGTTTAATGAACGGTACCTTATGTTCAAGTGTACTTATCGGTCTATAGTAAGAAAAATCAGGGTGAATTAAGTCTTCTGCCTCTGCATCAATAGTATTAAAGACAGCATCATAACGATACCCCGCCTCAAGAAGAACACTAGTAACCCTAGTTTCATAATTATCAATAACATCTTGAACATCGGTAAAAGTCTTTATAGAAGTCCAAAATTGTTGAAAGGTTTCTGAATCGACAACATGTTTTTTGAAAGATATAAAATAACTTTGCAGATGCTCATCGAAATATTTGGTCTTTCTAAAATTCGTCATCCCCCAAAAATCAACATTCTGTCGTTGTTCAAATCCTTCAACTATGTTAGACAAATCCCAAAGAGGACCAAAGCAAGTATCATTCATGAGTGTAACCGAATCGAAGTCTGTTAAATGTTCGAATCCAACATGAGCCATACCATCTCTCCAAGCTGCAAAATCAAAGCCCAGATTCTCTCTCTGGATAACTTCATCTATGCCAAGCTCTTTGAGAGTTAATGTTGCCGATTCCGTTAGTTGACTATTTGAAATCACAATAAGTTTAGAAAAAAGTGGTCGAAGTTGCTCCAATTGGTAGAGCACATGACCACTTAATTCGTCGTACTTATTATAATGAACATACAATAAGAGACGTTTCATTTATTCTTGAATCTCCCATTTTCCATTTCTCTGAACCATACCAGTTGCAGAATCTTTAGCAGACTTATCATCATCTTCAATATCAGTTCGATTCAAGAGAATAACTGGTGAGTTATCTGAATCAGCAAAAGCAATCATCTGATCGTCCTTATCTCGAACAGAAACCTGAAGCTTAAGCTTAATGTTATTAAGATGGGCAAGACTACATTTATATGTGAGTGTTTTTCTTCCAGAACCACTCGTTTTATTGTCCATGGAATTGTCATTATAAATCCAGATACCACGGTCAATATCTGTCAATGAAAAGGCAATATAGGTCTCAATATCCTCATTGACATCATATGAAATCTCAAATGAAATATCTTGATCAGGACTGATAATATTATCATTCAAGAGTTTTACTTGTAAATCAGTGATTTTAGGATTTTCAACAACAACGTCATCGTTTGAAACCTTTTGACCAGCAGCATTATCAAAGCTATATTGGTTAGCAACTTCATCTGGGTCACCTACAACTTTGACTAAACCATGTTCAATTAAAACTGCTTTATTACAGTATTTTTTAACTGCTGACATGTCATGGGTAACTAAGATAGTTGTCTTTCCAGATTGCTTACGTTCCATGAAATAGTCATTACACTTACGTTGGAAGGCCTCGTCACCTACGGCTAAGACTTCATCCAAGATAAGAATATCACCTTGAGCCTTGATAGCAACTGAAAAGGCTAGACGAACCTGCATACCACTTGAGTAGTTCTTCAACTTTTGATTCATGAAATCATGAAGTTCAGCAAAGTCTACAATGTCATCATACATGGCATCTACTTCTTCTGTTGAAAAACCAAGCATGGCACCATTCATATAGACATTCTCACGACCAGTTAATTCCGGATTAAACCCAACCCCAAGCTCAATGAAAGATACCAGCTTACCATCAATGGTAACCTTACCTTTTTCTGGGACATAAATCTCAGAAATAATTTTTAGAAGTGTTGATTTACCAGAACCATTACGTCCAACAATTCCATAGAAATCACCCTTTTCAACTTCAAATGAAATATCTTTTAAGACATGTTGTTCAGTATACCCTTTAATTCCTTTAAAGCGATTGACTAGAGTCGTTCTCAAACTCTGACTCGCCTCAGTTGGTAATTTAAAATACTTACTTACATGATCTACTTTTACAGCAATATTATTTGACATTATAGAATCTCCGCAAATCGTTTCGCATTTCGATTAAAGACAAGGAAACCAATGATAAAAATCACTACAGGAATCGCATAAGGAACAAAAGCAATCAACTTATTGTTAATAATATCCCATCCTCTTGGGTTAACTGGGTCAATGATAAAATGACGCATATCCTGTAAAATCTGGGCAATCGGATTAAGCATCATAATCTTTGCAACAAACTCTTGATTTCTTTGAAGAAGGTAAGTGATGGAATAGATAATTGGGCTCGCATACATACCAGCTTGAAGTACTACTTCCCAAACTGGACCAATATCACGGTATTTAACAAAGAGTGCTGATAGAATAAAAGCAACTCCCATTGCCATCAATAGCACCTCAATAAAGAGAGGAATGATAACCAAAGTATTGAAACCAATCGGAACATGGTTAATCAAGGCAAATACGAAAACAACCACTAGGTTAATCAAGAAATTAATCGCTGCTCCTAGCACAGATGAGATAACGATTGTTTGCTTTGGAAAGTTAAGCTTACGTAAGAGATCCCCTCGTGAAACAATGGAAAGCATCCCCATATTGGTAGCCTCTGTAAAGAAGCCCCAAAAGATCATAGCCAAAAGCAAGCCTACTGCATAGTGTGGTGTCCCATCATCAAATCTCAAGAAACGAACAAAGACAAGGTACATAATTGTAAACATCATCAAAGGTTTCAAAATAGACCAAAGATAACCAATGAAAGAACCTTGATAACGCAATTTAAAATCCGTTTTAATCAGTTCCTTAAGTAAAATCCTATTTTTCTGACTAAAGAAATTCATTTAGTCCTCCTTATACATGAATTTTGTCAAAATCAAACTCGTAAATACAAAGGTATGAAAAGCCCTGTTTTTACGATAACCATATGTTTTCAAACGATGATAACGCTCTCTTAACCCTTGATCCATAATAGTCACAAAGTTTTCAACCAACTCCCTACTTTTAGTATCCAGTGGCAAAGAAAGAAGGTTTTCTGCCTGACTCTGACTAGCCTTGATCAACTTCCAGTATTTATTAAATAAAGTCTGAGGTCGAATCCAATTCTGCATACGTTTCCGAAGAGTTCTAGCACCTAAAACATTATCTGCGTGCTGACGGTAAAGCTCTGTTGGCTGATCAATATAGACCAGATGACCAAATGCTGAAGCAAGCAAACCTAAATACCAGTCATGCATCAGAAGCTCATTAGGTTCCTCGCCAGTCCATAATTCGGCTAGAGCATGATTAATTAGCGACACACCTCCAGTAACGGTGTTTTCTGTCATTTCTTGAACCAACTTAGTATTAGCATGGTCAGATTGAGTACGAATCATACTCTCATGAAGCACCTCTAAATCTTGGTTCACAACCTTTAAATCCGTGTATACCAAAAGTGGTTTATCAGATGGGTATCTACTCGCTTCCTCAAGCTGAAGAGATAGCTTCTCAGGTAACCAAGTATCATCCTGGTCCGAGAAAAGATAGTAGTCAGATTCTTGATACTTCAAAAGCGTAAAGAAACTCTTTATTACACCTAAATTTTCAGTTTGATCAGGATTGATAAAAGTAATGCGATCATCTTGTAAAGCGAAACGTTTGATAATCTCTCTCGTTTTATCTTTAGATCCATCATCACGAATTAACAAGGTCCAATCCGTATAAGTCTGTTGCTGAATACTCTCTATTTGCTCTGCTAAAAAATTCTCGCCATTATAAGTAGACATGAGAATAGTTACTTTCATGATAAAAATAGCTCCTCGTATTCACCCACGATTTTTTCCCAGGTGTAATTTTCTTTCATATTTGCTTTAGCAGCATTTCCCAAGTCCTCAAATGACACTTGACCATCTACAGAATCGATAAGCTGAGACAAATTCCCATCCTCTTTATTCCAATACAAGGCAGTCTCTTGAGCAACCTGATGGTTAAAGTCTACATTATAGATAAGGTTGAGGTCCGTTTGAGCCAAGGCCTCTAATAAGCCCGGATTCGTTCCACCTACTTCGTGTCCATGAATATAAGCAAAGGCTTGGTTGCGAATATACTTAAGCAAATCCTGATCATAGACAGTACCCACAAACTTCACACGTTTATCTTTATCAAATCCTGTAATCTGTCGTAGTTCATCAAAGTAAGCATTTCCTTCATGATTACAGATAATAACAAGATCACGCTCTGTAGAGGACTTCATAAATTCACGAATCGCAGTTTCGTAATTGTTTTCAGGAACAAATCGACCCAATATCAAATAGTAATCTTTTTCTTGAGTCTGCCATTTCTGATACCAATCTCGAACAGGGTCATCCTCAGTAGTCAAAGTCGTCTTAGATAAATCAGTTCCATAAGCAATGAAAGTCGTGCTAGCCCACGGATAGGTATTTTGAATATAGGTCTCAATACCTCGGTTATCAGAAATAATTAAGTTCGCATACTTTGTCATCTCTTTTTCAGAGTATTTGAGATAGCTTTGAACAGGTTTAGACCACTTAGCACGTTTCCATTCCAAACCGTCAGGATTGACTAGCAAAATCCCACCAACGGACTGAATTTTCTTGGCAAAATGAACAATGAAGGCACCAATGGTGTTTCCTAAAATATAGAAAATTGGGGATTGAATTCCCTCTTTTTTAATAAGTTTCAAGCTATAATTGATAGCCATCATATCGTAAGCTATGACACGCGCAGGACCTAGCTTTGGAGGATTGACCGTAAAACAATCCGCACCCTTATAGTCAAAATGGTTGCCAGTACTTTCGTCAGATAAGCAAGCCACGTGATAACGTATAGCAGGTGATACCTTATGAGAAATCAATTTTTCAACAAATGTCTCGAAACCACCATATTGAGCAGGCAAACCTCTACTACCTATGATAAAAATATCCTTCAAAGTTTACCTCCATTCGTCACATCTCTCAAATACACAGAATTATACATAGTAGCTTTTATTATACCATTTTGGAAGGTATTTTGCATGATTGGACAGAAAGAGTAAAGCAAAAAGGCCCTTCGAAAATGAACTGCACCCCAAAAGTTAGACAGAAAAAATCTAACTTTTGGGGTGTTTTTATTATGAAATTGACTTATGAAGAT